>JAFZXN010000038.1 GCA_017616695.1 Clostridia bacterium
CAAGTCCCGTCACCTCGACCAACAAAAAAACAACCGTATTTGCGGTTGTTTTTTTTGTTTTTCAAAGTTAAAACGGGACTTGAACGGAAGGGAAGTCGCCGACTTAAAAGATTATATTTTTATTATAGTCGGCGACCGAACGCAACGGTGTTGCGTAATAGGGTTCCCAAAAAGTTTTTGTTCGCAAAAAAATTTTGGAAAGAGGAGCAACCGACTGAAAAGTCAAGTGGTTTATGTTAGTAAACCGCTGACATAAAGTCGAGTTGCGACGAGGGCGTGATAGCGAGGCACGAAAAAATAATCGAAGTTGTAATCAAAATCGAGGAGTCGATTTTGAAAAGCTTTTGCGAGCCGTTTTCTTAAAGCCGAGCGGAGCAAGTCCCGTCACCTCGACCAACAAAAAAACGACCGTATTTGCGGTTGTTTTTTTGTTTTTTAAAGTTAAAACGAGACTTGAACTGAAGGGAAGTCGCCGACTTAAAAGCTTATATTTTTATTATAGTCGGCGACCGTTCGTTTCTTTCCGTTAAAAAAACTCCGCGGTCGCGGAGTTTTTTACGTTGCTGATTTATCAAAATCAAAGTTTGAAAGTCAGTTTGACGGGGTTGTGGTCGGAGTATCTGAACTTGGTGTCGATGACGGCAGAGGACTGGACTTTGACGTTATCGGTGACCATAAAGCCGTCGATGGAAAGGACGTACTGCCCGTCGTGATAAGCCGAATCGGCGTTGCGGCAGGTGGGAACGGGATCGTCTTCGTCAAGCGGCGCGACTATGGAAATATGCGTGTCGTCGAACATTCCTTCGGGGATAGGTTTTGCCCAGTTATATTCCTTATCTGACTTACCGAAATAGACGGACGAGTCGCCGAGGATATCCTTATTGAAGTCGCCGCCCGCGACGCAGTAATTGCCCGCGGCGTATTCGGTTTCCATATCGGAGATGATAAGCTTTAATTGATCGTTGGCGATAGTGCCGTCGGTAGTATACGCCGACAGGTGGAAATTATATAAAACGAGATACTTATTGTTGCTCATTTCCAGACGGCATTTAAGGTAGCAGCGGTCGAGGTCGACGAGTTTGGATAACCCTTCTTCTATCGGCAGTTCGACGCGGCGGGCGCTCGTTACGGGGAACGAAGAGAAGGTCATTATGCCCGATTTCGATATGCCGTGCGGCTGTAAAAACGGATAAAAAAGGAACGGGGAATCGAAATTCTGCGCGTAAACGTAAGCTTTTCCGCTCAAAGCCGACGTAAGATATTTTCTTTCGTCAACGTGATAGGTACGCGTCGAATCGGTATCGACTTCCTGCACGAAATAAATGTCCGCGTTCTGCTCCTTTAAAAGCGACGCGATATTCGTAAGGTTGGTATCGAGCCGTTCTTTGGACCACGCCCAGGACTGGGTGCCGCCGTCCATAAAGAACCCGTAATCGTCCTCGTAAGCGCCGAAACCCATATTAAAAGAGACCAGAGTGTATTCGCTGTTTCTGTAGATAGTCGAGCTTGACGAACCGCTTGCGTCGAGCGATCTGTCGCCTATCCTGTGGAAAGCGAGTAAAACGTAAGCGCAGTACGCCGCGACAAGCATAATAAACGCCAATAAAACGACGGCGACTATCTTTATTATCGTTTTCAAAGTTCTGTTCATAATCCGACCTTCAAATCAAAACTTTTATGATTATATCACAACCAAGCGTTCAAGTCAACGGTTATCGCGCCGTCGGGCTGTTTTTGTCAGATTTTTACGCGTTTAAAAGGTAAAATCGACAAAATAACCCGATAAACGCTTGTAAAACAGTCAAAAATGAAATATTCCGACAAAAAATTTATCAATCGTTTGACAAAACCGCCCGTAATATTTATAATATTAAAATTGGGAACGGCGAACGAAAGCCGAAGTCGGCTTTATTTCCGACCGTTCGCCCGCCTGACGTACGGCAACGAGAACGCTTTAAAAAAAAGCGATCGATACGGGAGTTTTATGAGAAGAGAAGACGTAAGAAACATAGCTATAATCGCACACGTCGACCACGGCAAAACGACGCTCGTGGACCAGTTGTTAAAACAGAGCCATATTTTCAGGGCAAACGAAGTCGTTGCCGAACGCGTTATGGACAGTAACGATATCGAGCGCGAACGCGGTATAACCATACTCGCAAAGAACACTTCCGTCCATTACAACGGCGTGAAGATAAACATTATCGACACCCCGGGGCACGCCGATTTCGGCGGAGAAGTCGAGCGAATTCTGTCTATGGTGGACGGCGTTCTTTTACTCGTGGACGCGGTGGAAGGTTGTATGCCGCAGACGCGTTTCGTACTCAAAAAAGCGCTCAATCTCAATAAAAAACCGATAGTCGTCATCAACAAGATAGATAAAGGCGGCGATATCGATATGACCATCGATTCGATAATAGAGCTGTTTTTAGACCTCGGCGCGAGCGACGAACAGCTCGATTTCAAGACGGTGTACGCTTCCGCAAAGCAGGGCTGGGCCGTCACCGACCTTATCAATGAGGAAAGAAAGGACATAACTCCCCTTTTCGATACCATAATCAGCGAGATACCCGCCCCCGAAGGCGAAGAAGACGAGCCGCTGCAGCTTATGATCTGCAATATCGATTACGACGAATACGTCGGTCGTATCGGCGTAGGCAAGATAATCCGCGGCAAGATAGAGCAAAACCAGCAGGTCGCGATATGCCGTACCGACGGCACCGTCGCCTACGAAAAGGTTTCCCGCCTTTATCAGTTCGAGGGCTTAAAAAGAACGGAAGTCCCCTTCGGCCGTATGGGTGATATAGTAGCCATAAACGGTTCTGAAAAGATAAATATCGGCGAGACCGTCTGCGCGGCGGACTGTCCCGATCCCCTCCCGTTCGTGGCTATAGACGAGCCCACAATCTCCATGATGTTTATGGTCAACAACAGCCCGTTCGCGGGGAAAGAAGGTAAGTTCGTCACGTCCAGACACCTCCGCGCAAGGCTTTTCAAAGAGGTAGAGACCAACGTCAGTATGCGCGTTGAAGAAACGGAGTCGGCAGACACTTTCAAGGTCTACGGAAGAGGTGAATTGCACTTATCCATACTCGTTGAAAATATGCGAAGAGAAGGCTACGAGTTCCAGGTCTCCCGCCCCAAGGTCATTTTCAAGGAAATCAACGGCAGATGCCACGAACCCGTTGAAGACCTCGTTATAGAAGTTCCCGAAGAATACGTCGGCGCGGTAATGAGTAAGATAGGCGCAAGAAAAGGCGAGCTTATAAATATGAGCCTTAACCCGAGCGGCGAGACCAAACTCGAATTCAAGATACCGTCACGCTGTCTTATCGGTTACAGGAGCGAAATGCTCACCGATACCAAAGGTTTCGGCGTGATGAGCCACGTTTTCTCCGGCTACGAAGAGTATAAAGGAGATATTTCGGAGAGAACGCGCGGCTCGCTCGTATGCTTCGAAGCCGGCGTTACGACGCAGTACGGCCTGTTCAACGCTCAGGAAAGATGCACCCTTTTCGTCGGCCCCGGGCTCAACGTTTACGAAGGTATGGTCGTAGGTGAAAACTCGAGAGAAGAAGACCTCGTGGTCAACGTGTGTAAGACCAAGCACCTGACGAACAACCGCGCGAGCGGCAGCGACGAGGCTTTGAAACTCGTTCCCCCCACCGTGTTGAGCCTCGAACAGTGTATGGAGTTCATTGCTGACGACGAACTCGTCGAACTTACCCCGAAGAGCATTCGCTTAAGAAAGAAGATACTTTCCAAAGAAACCCGAATGAAAGAATGGGCAAAAAACAGGAACAGACAGTGAGACAAAACAATTTGCAATTTTCAATTTGCAATTCGCAGGCTTTGTCGGGCGATTTCTTTACGCGCTCAAGCCATCGCGCTGAAATCGCCGAACGAATTATATAATTAAATGAATTGCGCCTTGCGGCGCGTGAATTGAGATTTCATCTCATGAATTGACCTGACGGTCGTGAATTGCCTGTCGGCATTATGCACAATTCGATCAACTACCGCGAATGCGAAAATTCATGATAGCTTTGCTGTCAATTCATGACGGTTCGCCGTCAATTCATAAAAATACAAGCTGAGATAAACGAAAGTGTCGTTTACCTCAGCTTGTTTGATTATGTTGATTATTTTCGCTTATAAATCAGCGCGCTGCCGCAGGCGGGAACGGGCACATCGTACCCGACCGAGGTAGTCGTCAGCAGTTCG
>JAFZXN010000039.1 GCA_017616695.1 Clostridia bacterium
AAAACCCGCCGCGGGGCGGTATCGCCCCGCGGCGGTAGCATAATAAGACGTGCCGAAATATCGGTTGTTTTTATATATTTTACGCCCGCTTATAAAACTTCTGCGGCGAAAGTTTTTTCAACTTTCCGCTCAAATGCCAAATACAATTTGGCAAAATAACGTTGACAAATACATTTTTTGGTTATATAATTAAAGCAATAGTATAAAAAGAGTAGTAAAACAACTTTCGGAAACACGTTTCAGACAGACATTTTTTTATTACGGCGCGACAGCGTCAAGGAGGAAAATATGAAGAAACTTATTGCTGTTATACTTGCCGTTATCGTTACGGCAGCGTCAACGTTCGTTCTCTGTTCGTGTAAAGACGGCGGGAAAACCAAGAGCGACAATGATAAGCAATCGGGCGAAGTATCGTCGGAAGCTTCCGCAACGGTATCCGACGACGGTTCGGCCGGATCGTCTGCGGGGCAATCAACGCCCCAATCCGTCGAAGAACCTGACGACGACGAGCCTATGCCCGAAGTCCCCGTTTTAAGCGAAGGTCTCGAGTATGCGATAAACGAGTTTATGCATAACGCCTATACTGTGACGGGCATCGGCACGTTTTCCGGTCAGCACCTCGTTATCCCCGACACTTACGAAGACCTGCCCGTGACGGGTATAGCCAAAAAAGCGTTCATGGGCAAAAACGTTTTAAGGAGCGTTATCATTCCCGACAGCGTCACCGACATAGACGATCAGGCGTTTTACGTTTGCAAAAAGCTCAAGACGGTCATCATCGGCAAGGGGCTGAAAACTCTCGGCTACGGAACTTTCCTCGAATGCGAAAGCCTTGAAAGCGTCTCGGTCGACAAAGAAAACCCCGATTTCTACAGCGCGGGCAACTGCATTATAAAAAGAGATACGGGCAAGTTATACGTCGCCTGCCTCGCGAGCGTTATTCCCGACGACGGCAGCGTTACGAGTATAGACGCCGACGCGTTTGTCGGACTCAAAAACCTTACGGGCATTCATATCCCCGCGAGCGTAACGGATATAGCGGTCAACACGTTCGCGTACTGTCCGCGTCTTGAAAGCATCACGGTCGCCGACGGGAACGAAGTTTTCTACAGTGAAGGGAACTGCCTTATCAAAAGAGACGGGCTTCTTCTTTCCGGCTGCCTCGCGAGCGTCATTCCCGACGAAGTTACCGCTATAGCCGATAACGCGTTTGTCGGTTGCACGGGGCTTACGAGCGTTCATATCCCCGACGGCGTAACGAACGTCGGCGAAATGGCTTTTTCGGGTTGCACGTCTTTAAAGACCGTCACTTTCGGTGAAAACTGCCGCCTGACCGCAGTTAAAAGCTATACGTTCTATTATTGTCTGGCTCTTGAGAACGTCGTTTTGCCCGAGGGCGTTACGACGATAGGTCAGGGTGCTTTCTGCGGCTGCGCGGGGCTTAAAAGCATAACTATCCCCGCCGGCGTGACGAGTATCGGCGATATTGCTTTCAATTCCTGCAAGGCTTTAACGACAATAAACTTCGGCGGCACGGTCGCCAAGTGGAACGCCATGCAAAAAGGCGACGGTTGGAAGTTCAACGTTCCCGCAACGTGCGTCGTGAACTGCGTCAACGGAACGGCAACCATATAATATAATAGGAAAAAAGGTGCAAATTTTTAAAAATTTTTACGGCGCTATCGCGCCGCGGAGGGAAATATGAAAAAGAAAAACAATCTGATCTTAACTTTGCTTTCGGTTTGCCTGTCGGCTGTATTGCTTTTTGCGGTTACCGCTTGCGGCGGCGGGGGCGGTGGCAAGAACAGCGACAAAAATAGCGCCGATAAAACGGAAAAAAGCGACGAACCCGCGGATATGCCTACGTCGGAAGTCGTGGCAGAAGGCCTTACTTACACTCTAAACGTTGACAACGCTTCCTACACCTTAACGAGCGCGGGCGGCTTTTTCGGTACGGAAGTCACAATACCCGAAAAAGTCGAAGGGCTTAAAGTCACCGCGATAGGCGACGGCGCGTTTTCGGGCTGCGCCGACCTTGAAAGCGTAAGCTTTTCCGCGTACGTCAAAAAAATAGAGAGCAGCGCGTTTTCGGGCTGCGTGAGCCTTGCAAGCATTTTGTTCGACGGCACTTCTTCGCAATGGAAAGCCGTATCTAAAGGCGCTTTATGGAATATCGATTTTTACAAGATATGCACCGTTTATTGTTTTGACAAAAACGAAAAAACGCAGAGCTGGTATTCCGACGAATTGCCCGTTCCTTACGCTTTGCTAACAGAAAGCGAAGGGCTTTCGTACGAGCTCAACGAGGGCAGGGCGTCCTATACCGTTACGGGCATCGGGACTTACGAAGCGGCAAGTAACGATAATATCGTCGTGATACCCGCGCTTTATAACGACCTTCCGGTGACTGCTATCGCCGAAAGCGCCTTTTCGCCGAGCGGAGCGCAAGACTATCAGCCGGAAAACGAAATATACTTCCTTGTAATCGGCGACAACGTTAAGACTATCGGCAATAACGCGTTTTACAATTGCAAGAGCATAAAGTACGCTTTACTCGGCAACGGCGTTACCGATATCGGCGACGGTGCGTTCAACCGTTGCACAAGTCTTGAAGGGATAAACGTTCCCGACAGCGTGAATACTATCGGCGTTTCCGCGTTTGAAAACACAAATTTAAAGAGCCTTACGCTTGGCGCGGGCGTTGAATCGATTGGCGCAAGAGCGTTCAAAAATTGCAATAAGTTGAATGATTTTAACATTTCGGAAAACGTTGCCGATATCGGCGACGGGGCTTTCTCGGGTTGCGGTGCGTTGACCGATATCACTCTTCCGGCTTCCTTGACGAGCATAGGGCAGAGTTCTTTCGCCAATTGCGGAGAGCTTACGAGCATTTATTTCTGCGGGAGCGAAGAAGAATGGAACGGCGTTATAATAGGCGAGCTTAACGACTCTCTTGCCGCCGCCACGAAATATTTCTACAGCGAGGCCGAGCCCGCGTTAAACGCCGTCGGCACCGGCTACGACGGGAATTTCTGGCACTACGACGAAGACGGCAAGCCCGTAGTATGGACGAAGTGATATTTGACAATTTGAAACTATAATATATAAAGCAACATATAAAGCGCGGCGGGAGAACTTCTCCCGCCGCGCTTGTTATACGTCGCAGTAACGTATATTTATAATAATAACGTTCGGCGATTTGCGGGCGAAGGCTTGCAGACCGATAACAAATCGCTCGACCGAGCCTACGAATTGCGAATTGCGCATTATCGAAAAGGCGCGTTTACGGTAATCGGGGAGAAAGGCTTTATCCGCCGTAAAAAAATCAAAAGGCAGTCCACCACGAAGGCAGAGACGTTTCGGCAACGCAAATCGCGTTGCGGTGCGGCATAGCCGCACGGACGAAAGTCAAAATATATAATATTGCTCGCATACGCTCGCCACGCCTGACGGCGTATATATAACCCAAGCTTACGGTTTCGGTATAACGAACCGTTTAACGGGCAGGATATTTTCCGCCCGTTTTTATTATTCGCAAAAGTCTTGACAAATAAAAGTTTTGCGAGTATAATACAAGTAGTCAACGTGAGGAGCAATGAAAATGTATTTGAACAGGCAGAAATATCTCGATAAATTGATCAGCCAAAAGGACAAAGATATTATCAAAGTTATTACGGGTATCCGCCGCTCGGGGAAGTCGGTCCTTTTGTTCAATATTTATTACGATCATCTCGTTTCTTCCGGCGTCAATAAAGACCACATTATCAAAATCAATCTTGAAACCAAGAAAAACGAGGTTCTCCGCAATTCCGACGCGCTTTATAATAACATTGTAAAGCAAATCGTAGACGACGGAAAATATTACGTTTTTATCGACGAAATACAATTTGTCGATAACTTTGAAGACGTCGTCAACGGGCTTCGTGCGGATCATAACTGCGACGTGTATATTACGGGTTCGAACTCGAAATTGCTCTCAAAGGACATCAATACCAAAATGCGCGGCAGAAGCATTGAAATAAAGGTCTATCCGCTCTCTTTTGTCGAGTTTTACGAATATTACGGCGGAGAAAAACGACAATGTTTCAACAATTATCTTTTATACGGCGGGCTTCCGTATCTTCTTTCAGAGGACGACAACAAAAACAAAGTCGAGTATCTGAAAATGATTTGCGACACCGTCGTCGGAAAAGATATTATCGATCGGCACGGTATCCGTCAGGGCGACGCATTTGAAGCGGTCGTAAATTTCTTATGTTCCAATATCGGCTCTTACGTAAGCGCGAATAAGATTGCCGACACTCTTAAAAGCAACGGATACAGCAAAATCACGCACGAAACCATAGGAAAGTATCTTGAATTTGTCTGCGACGCCTTCTTGTTTTACAGGGCGGAACGATACGATATTAAAGGCAAGCAATATCTGAAAACGTTGAACAAATATTATATTGCCGACTTGGGTATTCGCAACAGCAAACTGAATTACAGACAAATAGAAATAACACACTCGCTTGAAAATATAATCTATCTCGATCTGATCCGCCGCGGCTATATCGTGGATATCGGTAAGAACAACAGCAAAGAAATAGATTTCGTCGCCCGCGATGATAAAAACTTATACTATATTCAGGTTGCTTACACGCTTTCCGATCCCGCGAAAAACGAACAGGAAATATCTTCTTTCTACGGTTTGGACGACGGCTACAAAAAAATCGTCATCACGATGGACGACGATCCGTTTGTCAATCTTGAAAAAGGCTACAAGAAAATCAATGTGTTTGATTTCTTGTTGGACGATAACGCGTTGGAAAAAATATGAGAATTATCAGAGATAAAAATGCAATAAACCGTTTAACGGGCAGGATATTTTCCGCCCGTTTTTATTATTCGCAAAAGTCTTGACAAATAAAAGTTTTGCGAGTACAAGACAAATAAATCAGGCGGAGAAAGACTTGGCAACGATTATTTTGCGCGGGAAGTGCCGCGCAAAACGCGTAGCGCCGTAAAGAGTGATTTTTCGAGAGGATTTCGTCGAACGGGAGCGCAGACGTACTTGCCGTACTTCAAGCGAGAGTTCGGCGAAAGGCTCCGAAAAGGCGCGTTTACGGTAATCGGGGAGAAAGGCTTTATCCGCCGTAAAAAAATCAAAAGGCAGTCCACCACGAAGGCAAACTACCCATTGACAAAAATATATGATAAGGGGGAAAATGATGAAACTCTTTAGTTAGGATATAACTCCCTCAAGACAAGTGATATCATACTACTTTTCAAATTGTTTGTAAAGTAATTTTTCGGCAATTTTTCAAATTTTTTAAAAAATTTTTTCAAAAAAATGTTATCGATAACTTTTTTATTGTTATCGTTAACAATCACAGCGTAAAAAACGGCTTTAAAAAGCGTTTTCCGTTAAGCCCCCGCCGATTATTCGTGAGAATTTTATGCGCCCCGACAAAAAATCATTGACTGATAAGAAACATTATGATAAAATAATCAAAATAATTTTATCAGGAGGATATTTCACAATGCAAACAGACGTTCGCCCCGTTACGATGGAGAGGATAACCGATAATATCAAGGCGGAAGCCTTTATTGCCGAAAAGGTCAAGGAGATAAGAGCCGAAGTTGGCGACAAAAAGGTTTTGCTGGCTTTATCCGGCGGGGTGGATTCTTCCGTCTGCGCCGCGCTTTTAATCAAAGCTGTCGGCAAACAGCTTACTTGCGTACACGTCAACCACGGCCTTTTGCGTAAAGACGAAAGCGCGCAGGTCGTAAAAGTTTTCCGCGACCAATTGGACGCCAATCTCATTTACGTCGACGCCGTAGACAGGTTTTTGGATAAGCTCGCGGGCGTTACCGATCCCGAACAAAAGCGCAAGATAATCGGTGCGGAGTTTATAAAGGTCTTCGACGAAGAGGCTGCCAAGCTCGACGGGATAGAGTTCCTCGGTCAAGGCACCATTTACCCCGATATCCTCGAAAGTAAGGACGGCGTTAAGGCTCACCACAACGTGGGCGGACTCCCTGAAGAAGTCAAATTCAAGCTCGTGGAGCCTGTTAAACTGCTGTTTAAAGACGAAGTGCGCGTCGTCGGCAAGGCTCTCGGACTTCCCGATTATATGGTCTACCGTCAGCCGTTCCCCGGCCCGGGGCTGGGCGTAAGGTGCCTCGGCGCCATTACCCGCGACAGGTTAGAAGCCGTAAGAGAATCGGACGCTATCCTTCGCGAAGAATTTGCCGCCGCGGGGCTTGCGGGCAAAGTCTGGCAGTATTTCACCATAGTGCCCGATTTCAAGTCCACGGGCGTTGAAAACGGCAAACGCACTTACGCGTACCCCGTTATCATCCGCGCCGTCAACACCGTCGACGCTATGACCGCCACCATCGAGCCTATCCCGTATCCGCTCCTTAATAAGATAACCGAGCGCATCACTAAGGAGGTTAAATCGGTCAACCGCGTGGTTTACGACCTGACTCCCAAGCCCGCGGGAACGATAGAGTGGGAATGATATATAGCTGGCAAGCACCGTCCGGTCGTCGCAACACGCCTTTATAGTCAGCCGTTACAAGCGTGTAGCGGCTTGACCTGAAAGTCGGTTGCTCCTCTTCCCGCAAATCGTTTATACAAACGCTTTGCGGGAGTCCCTATTATTTCCGCTATATGATATACACCCTTAAAGTAAGAGAATAACTCAAAGCTTTCTTGGGGCGTATTGCGGTCGTAATTGATTATATATGATACGTAATGTCGAGCGGCTATGCCGCCAGACGGG
>JAFZXN010000040.1 GCA_017616695.1 Clostridia bacterium
AAGATGCACCGCCGCGGTTTTTTCATTTTATAGATTATCGACGTCGTATTCAAGACGACTTCTTAACGCCTTTGCCGAGCGCGTTACGGGTTTTTAAAACGACGGCAATTTGGGTTACGGTCTATCGCCGTATCGCCGTTGCGATCGTGATTACGTCAGGCGTAATAATTTTTGTTTTTTCGTATTTTATCGGCGATTTTTAAAATTATTACGTTTTTGAGATTTGCCTCGTTTCTCTAACGCCCGTAATGTCTTTTATGACTTCTGCGGCGACTATAAGCCCTGCGACCGACGGCACGAAAGCTATCGACGCGGGCGTTTTTTTGCGCGTGTTTAACGTTTTGTCAAGCTCGTCGGTAATATCCGTATCGCCTTCCTTTTCGTCACACCCGCGGGAAAACGGAGGCTCTTTGGAATACACTACTTTAAGCTTTCCGACGCCACGCTTTTTAAGTTCTCTTCGCATGACTTTAGCCAAAGGGCAGACTGACGTATCGTAAATATCTGCGACCTCGAACGCAAGCGGATCGAGCTTGTTTCCCGCGCCCATCGAGCTTATGACGGGAACCCCCGCATTCGTCGCCGCAACTATTACGGCTATCTTTCCGGAAACTGTATCTATCGCGTCGACGACGTAATCGTAAGAAGAAAGATCGAATTTATCTATCGTATCGGGAAGAACGAAAACTTCGTGGCAAGTCACCTTGCAATTTGGATCGATTTCCTTTATTCGACGGCTTATAACGTCGACTTTCTTTTCCCCGACGTTGCGGGTAGTTGCGATTATCTGTCGATTTACGTTGGAAACGGAAATAACGTCGTTATCCACGACGTCTATCGCGCCCACGCCCGAACGAGCCAAAGCCTCCACGACGTAGCCGCCCACCCCGCCGACGCCGAAGACGATCACGCGGGAGTTTTGAAGTTTTTTCATAGCGGCGGCGCCGAGTAAAAGCTCCGTCCGCGAAAAAGGCGTTTCCATAAAAAGTCTATTTGGCGTACATCTGATAAAGCACCCAATCTATAAAGCGCGTGGGAAGCACTCTCGACAGCCCTACGAGCAGTTTATACGAAAACCCGACGACTTTATAAGGCTTGGGATTTCTCGCCGTAACGAGCTTATAAATGACTTTTGCGACGTTTATCGGCGGAACGCCGTTCTGCTCGTCGTGTTCCATTCTCGAAACGGAACGGGCTATCCTGTCGCCGTAGATATCGGCGCCCTCTTCGCTTTTGTCTCTCGCCGCGGTGAAGTTGGTCTTGGTATCTCCCGGAAGGACCGCCAGAACCTTTACGCCCAAAGGCTTTAACTCTATGTTATACGCCCGCGAAAAATTCAAAACGGCAGACTTCGTGGCCGTATAATACGTCTGAAACGGTATCGGCAAAATGCCGGCGACGCTCGACAGATTAACTATGCGCCCCTTTGTTTCGCGAAGGTATTTTGCCGCTAAACGACAGCTTTTTTCAAGTGCCGAAAAATTGAGAAGGCAGATTTTTTCAACCTTTTCGTCAGTGGTAAATTCCACGGCGCCGCTTATCCCGAGCCCCGCGTTATTAATAACGGCGTCTATCCTTCCTTCGGCGGCGTACACCTTTTCGTAAACGCCCTCGAGCGCGGCAAAATCGGTAACGTCGGCAATTATGCCTTGCGCCCCTTCCGCGGTCGAACCCGAACGGGAAACGCCGTATACTTTGAACCCTTTTTCGACAAAGAGCTTCGCAGTGGCAAGACCTATGCCCTTCGAAGCTCCGAAAACTATCACTACTTTATTCATTGTTTAAAATGCCTATGACCTCTGCTATCTTTTGTGCGGCGATATCCATTTGCTTTTTGGTATGCGTCGCGGTGTAGCTCGTTCTCAAAAGCGCCTGACCAACGGGCGTTGCGGGTGAAACTACGGGGTTAACGTAAACGCCGCGTTCCAGAAGCAGTTTGCACGCAAGGAAGGCTTTCATATCGTCGTAAACGTAAATGGGGATTATCGGCGTTTCGGCGTCTATGATGGGAACGTTATACGATTTGAGTTTGGCGCGCATATAGCAAGAAATATCCTTTAACGCGGTCACTCTCTGCGGCTCGCGCTCAAGTATTTCAAGCGCTTTCAAAGCGCACGCCGCCGACGCAGGCGTCATCGACGCGCTGAAAATGAACGGGCGCGAAACGTGCCTGACGTAATCGACGACTTCGGCTTTCGCCGCCATATAACCGCCGAGCGACGCAAGAGATTTGGAGAACGTGCCCATATAGATATCCACTTCGTCTTCAAGACCGAAATATTCCGCCGTTCCCCTGCCGTGCTCGCCCAAAACGCCAAGCCCGTGAGCGTCGTCGACCATAACTCTCGCACCGTATTTTTTTGCAAGAGCCACTATTTCGGGAAGTTTTGCTATATCGCCGCTCATCGAAAACACGCCGTCGGTAACTATGAGCGCGCCGCCGGAAGTGAGGTCGAGAGATTTGAGTTTTTCTTCGAGGTCTTCCATATCCGCGTGCTTATAACGCGTCATTTTGGCGTAGGAAAGCCTGCAACCGTCGTAAATGGAGGCGTGGTTTTCCTTGTCGCACAAGATGTGGTCGCCAAGCCCCGCAACGGCGCTCAAAATACCGAGATTGCTTTGAAATCCCGTGGAAAAAGTCATGACGGCCTCTTTACGTAAAAAGTCGGCAAGGGCCTTTTCGAGCTTTATATGCAGATCGAGCGTGCCGTTTAAAAAACGACTGCCGGAGCAACCCGAGCCGTATTCTTTCAAAGCCTCGACGCCCGCAGCGATGACTTCCTTGTCGTTCGTGAGCCCGAGATAGTTGTTGGAGCCTATCATTATAACGTCGATCCCTTCCATCACTACGCTCGTATCCTGCGCGGTCGAAAGCGTGTGGAAATACGGATAAAGCCCGCTGCTACGCGCTTTTTGAAGAGTCTCGAAATGATTGCATTTTTCAAAAAGATCCATAGGTTGTTCCTTTCGGTAACGAAATGCAGGCGTTATAGCCGCCGTCAGTAATTTTTAACGTAAATATGCGGTAAAATTATTTGACGTTCCGCCTTACGGCGGGCAGAAACGTACGCCTACGTAGTGATTATTATACTATAATAATACGATATTGTCAAGTAAACTGTATTTACACGCCCAAAACCGCACGAAAAAATTGCCGAAATTTTACAATTATCCTTTAAAACGGCGCAAAAATAAAGGCTTCCTTTATGGGGAAGCCTTCGATAAATATCATCGACGATCATTTCTTGTAATATTTCGTACCGGAGATCTCGATATATTCGCCCTTGTTGTCCGAACCTTTGTTGAAGGAAAGAGCCGTGTTGTATTCGGTCTTGTCGCCGTCTTTGGATTCACTCGTCTTGGTGAAGGTGATGGTGTCGTTACCGCTGTCGTCTTTGCCGAGCTTATAAGTGCCTTCGGTCGTATAGGAAAGAGCGCCTACGGTATAAACGCAGGTGAACTTATCACCGCTGAAGGTATAAGTGCAGTACGAAGAAGCGTACGAACCGGACAAACCGCTGCAAGCGGCAAGCGATAATGCGAGCATAGCCACGAGAGCCATAGCCGTAACAGTTGTTAAGATCTTTTTCATAGTAATAACTCCTTTATGAGATTTTCTGAATTATATTATAGCCAAATTTTTACAAAAGTCAACCGAACCGAAAACCGATTTACGAAAAATCTACAGATCCGCGGTTTTTTTATACAACGACCTACAGTCCTAACGACTTTTTCTTGCGCCAACAAGAAAAAGTGTTAATTAAAATATTCCGTAAATATTCCCGTCGTCGTCGATGCCGATATCTTCCGCCGCGGGTTTTTTTGGAAGCCCCGGCATAGTCATTATATCGCCCGTCAAAACGACGATAAAGCCAGCGCCGCTCGACAGTTTTACGTTTCTCACGGTTACGGTAAAGCCTTCGGGCGCGCCCAAAAGCTTGGGATCGTCCGAAAAGCTGTATTGCGTTTTGGCTATGCAAACGGGAAGATGCCCGTAGCCCGCGGCTTCGAGTTCGGCGATCTTGTTTACCGCGGGAGCGAGGAAGGAAACGCCCGCGCCGCCGTAGACTTTGGTAACGACCGCGCGTATCTTATCCTTGACGGAAGCTTCGAGCGGGTAAGAAAATTCAAAGCCGTGTTCGGTGTTGCATAAAGCCACCACTTCGTCAGCAAGTTCGAGCATACCCGCGCCGCCTTTTGCCCAGCCGTCGGCAAGGATAGCCTTGACGCCGAGCGCCGCGCACTCTGAAATGAGCAGTTCTACCTCTTTGTCGGTGTCCGTCGGGAATTTGTTCACCGCCACGGTAACGGGCAATTTATATACGTTTTTAACGTTGGAAACGTGCCTTAAAAGATTGGGTAAGCCTTTCTTTAAAGCCGTAAGGTCTTCTTTGGCTAATTCGGTCTTCGACGCGCCGCCGTGCATTTTGAGCGCCCTTATAGTTGCGACCATGACTACCGCGTCGGGCTTAAGCCCCGCGTAACGGCACTTGATATCGAAGAATTTTTCCGCGCCGAGGTCTGCGCCGAAGCCTGCCTCGGTAACGGTGTAATCGCTTACGCTCATCGCGACTTTCGTGGCGATGACGGAGTTACAGCCGTGCGCGATATTGGCAAACGGCCCTCCGTGGATAATGGCGGGAGTGCCTTCGAGCGTCTGAACGAGGTTAGGCTTCAAAGCGTCTTTAAGCAGAGCCGCCATAGCGCCTTCGGCTTTAAGATCGCCTGCGGTAACGGGTTTTTTGTCGTAAGTGCTTGCAACGACTATCCTCGCAAGCCGCTTTTTAAGGTCGGCGTAACCGTCGGCAAGACAGAACACCGCCATGACTTCGGTGGCGACGGTTATGTCGTAGCCGTCCTCTCTCGGAACGCCGTTCGCCCTTCCGTTCAGCCCGTCGACGATAAAACGAAGCTGACGGTCGTTCATATCGACGCAACGTTTCCAGGTCACGCTGCGGGGATCTATACCGAGCGCGTTGCCCTGATGGATATGGTTGTCGAGCATGGCCGCAAGCAGGTTATTAGCCGCGCCGATAGCGTGAAAATCGCCCGTAAAATGCAGGTTTATGTCTTCCATGGGAACGACCTGCGCGTGTCCGCCGCCCGTAGCGCCGCCTTTAACGCCGAACACGGGGCCAAGCGACGGCTCGCGAAGCGCGACCACGGCTTTATAGCCGAGTTTTCTCATTCCGTCGGCAAGACCTATGGTCGTCGTCGTCTTACCTTCGCCGGCAGGCGTAGGCGTGATGGCGGTGACGAGGATAAGTTTCGAGTGCGGTTTGGTCTTTTTAAGAACGTTAAGGTCTATCTTGGCTTTATATTTGCCGTAATATTCGATATCGTCCGCTAAAAGGCCTATTTTTTCGGCTATCTCGCCGATAGGTTGCGGCTTATACGCTTTTGCAATTTCAAGATCGTTGTTCATATATGATCCCCCATACGGCTTTGGTCGGTCGTGGCCGATCATTAATAGCCGTGCGTAAAAAATGTTTTTAATTATTATATATTAAAAAAAGTTCTATGTCAATGGATTTGACCGACTAAACGCCGAACTTACGCTATCTTTTAAAACAAAAAGAAAAACCCGCCGAGCGGGTAGCTTCGACGGGAAAAAAGATATTAACACTTTTTCTTGCGTGGCAAGAAAAAGTCGTTAGGACTGTTGGTCGTGAGCGGCTTAACGCGGGAAATCAATCCCCGCTACCGCTCTCGGCAAAATTATATAATTTTATTAATACGAGTTAATTGATACAAGAAAAAACCCGCCGAGCAAGTAATGCCGACGGGAAAAAAGGTCACATATTGTAGATCATCTTGTAAGCCGTGTTATAGAATTTTCCGAGATACTCACGCATGCCGTCGTCGCTCAAAAAGTCGTCGAGAGCCTTGCTTTTATCGTCGAAATCACGATAATAGGCGGTTATTTTGTTAAGCCTGTCGATAAAATATTTTTCTTCGACTTTTTCCTTTTCCTTTTGGATAGCGGCGGCCGCCTCGGTATCCTGATAATTGACTTCCTTTTCGGTTATCGTATTGTTGTACTTGAGCGCGATTTCGTTGGCGGAATCACGTTCTTTTTTGGCTTTTTCGTAAAGTTCTTCCTGCTCCGCCGCCATTTGCAGATCGTAATTTTTCATCAGCTCTTCGAGTTCGCTCTGCAAGCTTTCGATCTTTTCTTTAAGCTCGCTCTGCTTTGCGTACTTGGTCTTTTCCACTGCGGAAACGGCGTCGGCTTTACTTTTTTCTATTTCGGCGACCGCACCGTTGGCGATGGAAGAGCGGGCTATGCCCCTTTTCAAAGCGTCGTTTTCCACGGCTTTTTCGGCGTTGGCGTAAAGTTCGCTCTCTTCCGCCTTTCTCTTTTGAGCGTCGGCCTCGGCTTTTTTGATAAGCTCGTTCATATCGTTGATCTTTTTGGCGTTCGATCTGTTGGCGTCGGAAACGAGCGTGCCGTACTTTGCGTTTAGTTTGGTCTTAACGGCCTCGAGCAACTCGTCGTCGCTTCTGTCGTCGGTGGGAAGCCTGTCAAGCTGTATTTTGAGCGGCTTTTCGTCATAATTTTTTACGGCCTCCGACTGCTCTGCCATAGACTTGTCAAGTGATTCTTTCAAAGTTTTTTTGTTTTGTTTTAGTTGCTCATCGCTATAATGGATCTTTGACATATTATCTCCCTGTTTGGTTTTCTCCGCGGCAAAATGCGAATTTTAAGCAGTGCAAATTTACCGCGACTATCAATATTTTTGCGTCACGCTCCCGTTATATGAAAGCGGTTTCTTTTCCTCGACGCCACGGCGCCCTGATAAAGCGGGATAAGTTCGTCGCAAAAGCGCAGAGGTATCATCTGCCCGTCGGTATCCACCTTGTAGCACACACCGTTTTTACTAAGCCCCACGTATTCCGTTCCGCCCGATAAAAACATAAAGTAACTATCCGCGGCGGGCAAGCTCTTATAAGTCATTTTCGTCTCCTTTTAAGGATATTTTTATTATTTTGGGAAGTTTCTTTTCGGCCGCACGATCATTCCGTTACCAGAACGGCTTTATCGTCCAGCCCGACAAAAACGACCTTCTGACAATCGGGCGCGCCTATGACTTTCTTCGCCCTCGCCCCTATAGCGGAAGACGTATAGCCGAGGTTTCCGTCGAGAACGTATCGGGTAACGCTCTTGTCGCTTCCGATAACGTACGTTTTCCCGCCGTAAGCGCCTCCGACGGCTAAAGCTCCGACCATAGGCACGTTGACTTCGCCCACCACGTCTTGAAAACTTACGTTTATAAGCACGAAACGGGTGCTATTTGCCGAAAGCAAGGCTAAAATTATATTCCCGTCCGGAAGTTTGGACATGGCAAAATCGTCGCAACTTCTCGTATATATGAGAGCGTCGTCGTAAGGCGAGCGATATCTCACTTCGCATTTACCTTTTACTCCGTCGTAAACGCCGAGATACGCCCCGCCCGTAGCCGCCGCGGCAAAGACTTTGCTTTTCGATGCGCCGTAACTTACGTTTCCGCACACGTCGACGACGCCGACAGAAAACCCGCTCACCGAAGAAGCGTCCAGCTTAAGAACGTTTTCTCCCGCCGAGACGAACAGCCTTTCGTCGGTTTGTTTATCGCCCGAAAGCGTTACTTCCGCAAACGGGATATCGTTGAGAAAGTATTTAAGCGTTCCCGTTCCGCTCACGTTTGAAGTTATCGTGACGTAGCCGTCGCTTTCCGCAACGAAACTTACCGAATAAACGTCGGACGAAACCGACATATCTTCGGGGTAAAGCAACAGCCTTTCAAAATGCAGATTGCTCTTGTTTTTGAGTTTTTCTATCTCCTTGACGATCTCGGTATAGTTGACCTCTTTCATTCTTACCTCCGAAATACCGTCAATAAAGAAGCACTATGCTTACGTCGGACACCGCGGCGCCCACTATGCGGCTTTCTATCGTTACGGAAAACTTGTTTCCCTTAAGCCCCACCGGATAAGTTCCGACTATATCGGAGCCTTTGACGTTTACGACCTTTTCTCCGTAATCGGAAGCTATCCTTACCGTAAGGTCGCCGTCCGTTGCGAGATTTATCTTTTGCAGGATCTTTTCGCCCGCCACGCCGAAACTCCCGGGGTTATTACGCCACACTTTTCTGAGCGGGACTCCGAAGTAACGGCTAAGTTCGTCTATCTCGCCGAGCTTTCCTTCCGTCACGAACAAAAGCTTGTCTTCGCGATCGGGTATATGCAGCATATCGTCTGGTGAAAAGCCTTTCGCAAGATAAAATCTTTTATCGGTCACGTTATAGCAAACCACTCTCGTTTCCACGGTTTTTCCCATATTCAATTTCACTGAACAGTAGAAATTGCCGTTATGATACACCCCGTGGGAACCGCCGTTATCGACGCCTTTCAAAAAGCCGTCGAGTTCGGGCATTATGCGCACGGCGTTATACCCGTCGAAGGAATAAAACCCGCCCGCCGTAAGATATATCACCCTTTTTCCGCAGTCGGTGACCGTGTCGGAATAAATCTTTTCTTTGGCTACGGGCACGCTTTCGGCGTAAAATTCCTGCTGATCGAGATAGCCCTGCAAGCGGGTTATCCCCACGTCGCGGAAAACGAACACTTTTCCGTCGAAGTCTATTACGCGATCGACTTTTCCAAGCCCGTCGCGAAAGTCTATAAAGCCCGCCGCGTCGAGCGAAACGTACCAATTGGTCGGATCGAAGTTATCGGAAAACCACAAAGTCGTTTCTTCGCCGCCCGTCGTTACGAAAAGCCTTTCCGCGTGCATGCACATAGACGTTATCTGCGGCGCGGTGTAACTGAAAAAGTTCGTTCCGTCGTAAACGACGACGGCGTTCTCGTCCGAAAAAATGAACACGTCTTCACCGTTCAAACGATAGTTCAATCCTTTGGGCGCGCTGTCGAAAGTCTTGTTCAGTAAAACGAACGCGCTCCCGCCGTTCAAGCTCAATTTATACAGTTCTCCGCTTTGGCACCACACTAAAAGCTGGTCGTCGTACGAATTTTCATCAGCGTCGAATTTCCTGTAAAAATAAGCTTTTTTGATGGTTTTGCCCGATATTTCCGTCGGAGCCGAAGGCGCGGAAGAAAAACTTAACGGCTTTATCCCGAACCCGTCCTTCAAAGCCCCGCTATTTAAAGCGAAGTTATAGCAATCAGACGGCCTCGCAGGTATGAAAGAAGGATCTATCCTCGAATCGGGCGCGTGAAAAAACTCGTTGAGTTTTACCGTTTTCTTCCTTTTTGAAGGATATCTGATACTTACGCCCATACCCTGCTCCGTATTCTTCTTTTCTTTCCGATAACGAAAGTTTCGATAGCCTTTTCGTATCTTTCACGCCAGGTCATAGCCTCTTCGTAAAGCCCCGAAATAAGCAGATATTCGCTTGCGACGCCCATCGCGAGCACGCGGGAAGAAAAGACGTTTTCGTCGTATTCGCACGTTTCGTTAAGCCCCGTAGCGCGGTGAGCACGGTAGTCGTAAGTTATCTCGCAATGCGTGACGTCCGTTTCGATTTTATCGGGAAGCACGTTAAACGCCACGTTTTTTCCGTCGCTCGTGACCGAAATTATCTCCTTCGGCGGTTTGGTAAAGTTTTCGTAGGCGTAGTTGCCGTCGGCGGAATACATAGATTCTTTAAAAACGAGCGGCTCTACGTCTTCGCTCAGTTCCATAACCGTAAGATTGTAGCAATTTAAAAATCTCACTATCTCGGGATTAAGGTCGGGCACCGCTCCGTCGGCTATCTTTTCGGCAAGCTCTTCCTTACCGCACATAAGGCACGAATAATAAATAATATCTTTTACTGTCATTTTTGTCCTTTTTTGCGGCTGATGGCTTTGCCGCATAACGATTTATTAAAACGATATCGCAATATCTTGCGGCACCGCCGTAGAGTATTCCGTCGGGACGCGTTTTACTTCACCCCGACGGACGGATACGGTCAATAGCCTGACCGTTAAGCCTCGGTTATGCCGGAGAGCATTCCCTGACCGCAAGGCTTGTCGCAGATGAGGTCGGCGTATTTGACGAGAGTAGCCGTATAAGTCGGCGTACCCGCGTTCTGTTTGAGGATCTTGCCGTCTTCCCCTTCGAGCCACTGCCAATCGCAAAGCTGATGGAGCGTGAAGTTGTCGGTATTGAGAAGATACATAGTACCGTCGGGACAGAATCTGTCGGAAACGATGGGTATCCCGTTGTAGGAAATAGCCTTGTAACCGCCGTTGAGTTCCATATAATCGGTATTTCTTTTGTAAGTTGCAAGGTGGTTCATGAACGCGCGCTTAACGCCCGAAGAACATACGATGAAGTTTACCTTGCTGCCCGCGTCTTCTTCGAGGGTGTCGATGGCCTTCTGAATGACCGTTTCGGTTATGGTGCCGACGCTCGTCTTGATATACGGCACGAGCCACTTATGCGTGCTTCTCGAAAGCCCGTAAATGGTGCCGCTCGAATTGAATATCGCGCCGAGACCGGTTATCTCCTGATTGTAAGAGCCCTGAACGGTCACGAGAGAGTTGGCTACGACCACGCTGCCGTCGATGGTGGAACCGTTGACGGTGACTTTCTTGTTGTATCTGTCGATAGCCGTGATACGTCTTGCGCCGTAACCGGTGAGCATGTTGCCGGAAGAATCTCTTATGTCGATGACGAGACCTTCGACGAGGTTTTTAACGTTGTCGACGGTGAGCGCGTTGCCGCTTACGGAAACGACTTTACACAGTACGCCCGTACCGTCGCCGTAGAGCATTCTGCCGAAGTTAAACGCGGAAGATTTTAAAAGTCCTTCCATTTCGGCGTTGAGAAGGTTTACAAAAGCACCCGCCTTGTTTTCGGACGCTCTTATAGCCTTATCGGAAAGTTCTATCGTGCCGTAAAGGTTTTTGAGCGACAGCGTGAACTGTTCGTAATTGTTTGCGGCTGCGGAGGGAAGCGTACCCGTTTCCGAACCCGCGCCGATACCGCCGTTGACGCCGTACTGCGCTATTCTTTTGATCTCTTTGCCCCAGACGTCCTCGGTGGACTGTTTGATCCTTGCGAGCAAAGGATTCGCGTTGGTGTTGATCTGCTCGGTCACTACGCCGAGATACAGTGTTTTAAGTGCCTTATCGGCACTCGACAATGTTACCATTTTATTCTCCTATCTGAAAAATTTTTCGGCAAGAAGCTTGGCTTCCCGCAAATCTTTTGGTTTTATCGGCGGAGTTATCACTATTTCCCCACCGATGAGTTCTTTGGGTTTTGCGCCGGATATTCCCGATAAAAACTCTCTTATTATCTCGTCCTTGATCGAGCCGTCGATGTGACTCAATAAATAATCTTTGTCGCCTGACAGTTCGGCCTGTTTTTGTAATCTGTCGGCAAGTATATCGATACAGGCGCTTTCCCATTTGGCGTCGGGATCGCCGTCGACAACAGCGGCTATCTCCTCGGCAAATTGCGCGGCGTAAGGATATCTTTTAAAAAATTCCTCCGCCGTTATCTCCCCGTGCGAATTCTTATCGCCGTCGAAAGAGTTTTCCTTTGTTTTCAACTCGGCTTTATAGGCTTCGCACTCCCCTTCGAGCTGTCTCAATCGCTGACTGCGTTTGGTAAATTCAGCCTCGAGGCAGTTATAAGCTTTAATGAGCGAAGACACGTCTTTAAACTTTTCCAATGAGATATTTTTAAAGTCGTCGCCTGAACTTCTGTCCGCCTCCGCGGTGTGCGAGTCTTTATCCGCTATTTGTTCATTAAAAATCCGCTTCATTATTTCCTCCCTCGGTCAAGGTTTTTCCCCGACCTTGATATGATGATCGGCACAAAACGCGTCAATCCTGCGCCTCGTCCGTTAAGACGTTATCGGCATCGTCCGTTACCGCCCGCGTGTTTTCGGCAGCCGTTTCTTCGTTTGCCGCCTTTTCGTCGGCTTTCCCCGCGGGAGAAAGAAAGCTTTTATGCTCTTTGATGTGTTTTACGACGTTTTCCTTGGTGGCGGCTCTGTCTTTAACGAGTTCCAATTCTCCCGACAAAAGAAATCTTATATGCTCTGCGATATGAACGCTATGATCGTCGTAATCCTCGACGGGAACGTAATTTTTCTGCATTTCGAGATTTTCCGCCTGCGCCCTCGATATATGTAAAGACGTAAGGTCTTGCACGTTGTCGAAACTGCCGTAGCCCATTATCTCGAGTATCTTGGCTTTGGTCCTTTGCGACAGATTGCCGTCGCTGTCGGCCAAAAGCCCCGTCGAGAGCAATTCCATGACCGAAGTCTTCTTTTGCGCGGGCGTGTAAGAGAGTTCGTTTTCGGTGTCGAACACGACGTCGTCGCTCGTAAGGTCGCTCGAGTTGAAGTAGAAAACTTCGCTCGTCTTGTTGTTTCCGGCTATCTTCATCAGCCTCGATTTGGGCGCGAACTGTCTGAAAAGCCGTATTATCTGTTTGGCTACGGCTTTTATGGCTCGCCTGACGTTTTCGGCGGTGATGGAAAGTCTCGTTTCGTCCTGTTCGATAAGTAGCTGCAACGCAACGCCGCTCGTAACGTTAATGGGGATAGACGAGTTTCTTGAGATCTCGCTCACGCCGCTGACCGTGATGAACTCGCTTGCAAGCCTTTCTTCCTCGCCGGAAAAATCGAACGGAAGGCTCTCGGAAGCCATCATTCTCGGCGGCGCGAAACCCTGCCTGTAGACGAGGACTTTCCCCGGTTCGAGCCCGCCTTCGGCAAGCTCGTCCACGTCCACGGAACCGTCTTCGACCGTGACGACGCCCATGCTGATACGGTTGATAAACTCGTGTTTTCTGTTCTTGACGGCGTTGAAAGCGCGTTGGAGCGGTATTATCCTTTCGATAACGCTCGTGCCGAAGAAAGAACCCGCCTGCGAAATGCAGTCCTGCTTGACGAACGGGAAGTCTCTCGTTCCGTCCACGCCGTTGATATACGGTAAAGTCGTTACCGATAAAAGGGTGTCGCCCGCTATCGTCACGACGCGCCCGTTGGGAAATTTCTTGCTCGGTCTTTCGTATCTTTCGATGACCACCGCCGAATCGGGGGCGGTAGTGCCTGTCAGACGGTTGGCGACGTATTTTTTGCTGCCCTTGACTTTAGAAAGCGTGAATACGTCCGTTTCCGAGCCTTCCACCCTTACGCCGTAAACGCTTTCGATGTCGTCGACGTTGACGGCGCGCGCGTAGATGATACTCCTTTGCTCGGACAGATCGCTCCTATATAAGCTTTCGGGGAATATCTCGTAAGGCGAAACGGAAATAATTTCCACGTCGCCTTCAGAAACGCTCTTGCCATCCACTACGCCGAGCACCTTGCCCGCGCCGCCGTTCCAGACCACTCTGTAAAACCCCGTGCCGAGCGTTTCGCTCCACAAAGTGGTCTTTGCGATCACTCCGTCGAGCCCGGCACGGTTGCAGGTGGCGTTCAAAACGTCGGAAGATATACGCGCCGTCTTTAGATCGGCCTCCTCGTTGCCCGCCGCTCTCACGCTCATAACGGGCCTGACTCTCGCAAGCTTTGCCACTCTCGTTTCGATTATCGGTGCTATATGGTTGTATACGCCCTTATTCTGCCAACAAAAGCCGCTTTCGTCGTCGGATATCTCCCCGTTTGGCGCGATATCGCAATACTGATTGCCCGCAAGAAAGTTCATATTGAGGTTCCACTGCTGTTCGAGCGCGCGTCTTTCCTCTCTTCGCCTTTCGAAATCTGCCTTGACCTCGGCAACGAGGTCTTCGCGGAATTTATCGGTCAATGTCGTTCTCCTTTTTCGGCGGTTTCAGCCGATATTTCGTCGTTTTTTACGCTCTTATCGCTACCTTTGAACACGCCGGCAAAAGCGTCGGCGGCCTCTTTAAGGCACTTTTTGCACACGAACTCCGTAGCGCCGCCGTCAGTCGTCACAACGTAGTCCGCGAGGTTTCCGCACCCGGGCACGGAACAAACTATCGTTTCAGTCGTTTT
Organism: Clostridia bacterium; assembly: GCA_017616695.1. Classification (GTDB taxonomy): domain Bacteria; phylum Bacillota; class Clostridia; order Christensenellales; family Borkfalkiaceae; genus UBA4636. The sequence goes on from JAFZXN010000040.1 coordinate 13,965, forward strand.
TCGTATTTTCATTTTGATTCTCCTTTAAAGAATTGAGAAGTCTTTGTTTTTCGGCCTCGAGCTCCTCGTCGGTCATGTTTTCGACCGGATTGGGAGCAAAGCCTTCCATGACCATTTTCGCCGCCTGCGTATCGGGCGGAACGTGTTTTTTGGTCACCTTGCGGCGCGTCAGTTTCAAAACGCCGTCGTCGTCCTGATATTCTTCGACGACCTCTTTGGCGCTGTAACCGACCGCCTTTTTCGCAATGGCACGCTTTATTTTTTCCTCTATCTCGTTCACGGTATCCTCCTGTCCGCCAAGGCAAAGCGCCTTAAAGCGGTTTTACCTAAACGCCCCGTCGGTAGAAGTTCCCGTTAAATGGTGACGACATTTTCGTCACGGTAAACGTTATCTTTATTAAAGCCGTCGCGATTTTAAACGGTTCAGCTTTTTTATCAATTTTTCCTTGTTGAGTTGGATATCCGTTTTTTCCTCCTTCGGGGCTTTATTCTCGGGGCGTGACATAATAAAATAACGTAATTCGTCGAGCGCGTGATCGTCCTTTTTGAAAGGCGTATCGCTGTCTTTCCAGTAATAACCTTTTATCTCGCGTATCAGATCGACGCAAGACGAAAAGATGAAAAGCCGCCTGTTTTTCAGGTATTCTTTTACCCTTGCGATGCCTGTGAACAAGTCTTTGTTGACGTGCGGGTTGACGGCTATACCGTGCTCGAAAAACAGTTCCGTAACGCTCCTCGTTCCCGACAGCGTGTGCTGATTTGCCGCGCTATCTATAAGCGACGAGATGCGTCCGTCGGCGTCCGTTTTCCAATCGAGCCGCGCGGCTATCGCCTTTATACGTTCGGCGTGGTAAGATATCTCTCTTCCCGCCTCGAAATGTTCGGCGATGACGTAAACGTTACCGTCGTAATCCACGGCGTAAAAGTGACACGAAAGCGGATTATTTAGCCCCGGGTCTATCGAGATATCGGCATACCACTCTTTGGGAACTTTAAAAGGCTCTATAACGTGGACGTTCTGATCGAATTCCTTGTAAACGAGCCCGCTTGCGACGGAAAATCTGCCGTAACGCCTTGCGTCGAGCACGTCGTCGGATAAACTTTCCGTAAGCTTTTTGACCTCTTTTTTGTCGAGAAACGGGTTGTCCGCCCATTCCATGAACTCGTACCAGACCTCTTTGGAACCGTACTTGTTGAGATATATCTCGTCGTAAATAAAGGTCATTCCCTTTAAGGGCGTCATCGTTCCGAATATATCGCCGCACTTATCGAGCACGCGCATTTTACATTCGTCGTAGATATCTTTGGGCGGCTCTTCGTCGAACCACACGAAATCGAGCGACGTTCCTTGGAATTTTTCCCTGCCCTGATCGCAGCTTTTAAAGCCTATCTTCGACGTTCCGCCGAACACGTTTTTAATGACGATAAGGTCGATGACGCCGTTTTCGGGGCTGTCTCTTCTTCCTTCGGACATAACTATATCGACTATCCAGCGCGGATCGAGATAATATAAAAGCTTTTTCTGCGCGACGTCTCTTTGCACCTGCGCCGACAGCGACACCACCCACCCCGAAACGTCGGGTTTATTCTTCCTGTAAGGGTGTATGCCTCGGGCTATCCATAACGCCTCGACGGCTCCGCATTCGGTCTTTCCGCTTCTGTTGCCGCCGAATACCCATCTGTTTTTCTTTTTGCAGCGATGGAAAGCAAGCTGCTTTAAGTGTTTTTTCTTGCCCGTATTGTACGACGCGAGCTTGTCGCACGATCTTCTTTGTTTCTGTTCGCGTTCTATCTCGATTATCCTTTCGACTACGTTCATCTATTCGACTTTCCTTGCGAAAAAACCGCAAATTTCCTTAAAATATGCTTTAAAATGCTTGGTATAATGGATTTTACCATGAAAAGATCGATACTTCTTGCGGCGCTCGTTTTCGCCTTTTTGACGGCTTTTTCGTCCGGCGTAAACTGCTTTGCCGAAGAGAAAAACAAAATAAATCGTTACGCTATGATAGTCGGCGACGGCGCTTATCTTTATTCCGACGCAAGCGGAAGATATCCGCGCTTTATCGTGGACAAAAGCTATTTCGTTTTCGTGACCGATATCGTCGGCGACTACGCCCGCGTAAAATATATGGACGGCTTTTCTGATTGCCCGAATATCGAAGGCTACGTCAAGACCGTCGATCTTTTGTTTTACGACGGGAACGTTTCTTCGCCTTTCCCCGACGTCACCCTGACCGCAATTTCGGACGCGGTGCTTTTTTCCGACGCCGAAGGTACGAGGCCGAAGTCGGTCGTCGAAGTCGGCGGGAACGCCAGATATTACGGCGCCACGTCGGACGGCTTATATTTCGTCTACCTGCGCGGGAACGTCGGTTACGTAACGGGCGCGGCGTTCGAGTCGTTTACCATTCCTTATACATACGAATATATCGAGATGATAACGGAATCGTCTTCGCCCGAAGTATCGGCGATATCGGACTCCTCTTTAAGTAAGGAAAGCTCGTCGCCGCCCATATCGGAAGTCATTCTCATCACTTTGGCTATCGTCGCCGGATTAGTCGTTTTGTACTTTATCATTCGCCCCGACAAGCTCGGCGGCAAACGCACGGTATTCACCGACGACGAGTAATTTTGAACGAAATATATTATAATTTGTTAAAAATTAATCGCCGCGATGAAAAATTCGAATAAAGTAAAACACGGTTCAAACGCCTTGGCAGGCGTACTTTAAACGAGCGTCGTTTCTTATTCTGATCATCTCGGGAACACATTCGCCAAGCACTTTGAAATACTCCATTTTCGAGTATTCTTTTTTGAAAACTTCCTCGGTAATGTTGAGATAGTTAAGATATTCTTCGATCTTTTTCAACAGTTTTATCTGCTTTCTGAAGTACGTTCTCGTCGAAAACGAAAACTTCTTTTCGGGCATTCTTCCGGCGAACTTAAAGCGCAATAAGTCCCTTTCTTCGTCGGAAAGTCTTGAAAAAAGCACGTCGAGCTTGTTTTTTAAGATGATAAGCTTTTCTCTGTCCTGATATAAAGAAATAAGCTTTGAACAAAAATCGTCGGTCGGAGAAAAAAAGTAAGCGGAATTATAACACCTCCTCAAATAATTTTCGCCCTCTTGTTTGATAACGCCGTCGAGATACGGATATGCCGACAGCAATATCTTTGCGTATTCCATTATGATCAGCTCCTTGAATTTCTGCACTAATTATAAACGCTATTTGCCCGCAAATAAAGCGTTAAGTGACAATTTTGTTCAAAAATATAAAAATTTTCACGAATTTTTAACAATTTGTCGCTTAATTCGCCTTTTGTGTAGCAAAGTGCTATAATTGTAATTTATCGAACGAATGTTCGACAATATAATATCACTTCGTATTGACAAATGCTGTCACCTATTAAAAATTTTTGATTATTTTTTTCGAATCGGCGGTCAAGACCGAATACGCTTTACCGCCACGTTTATTCAAATTTTGATTTCCCGTCTTTTTTTCTGCCAAAAGCCTTGAAAATTGTTATAAATAATGTTATAATATATAAATAAAGTCGCATTTATCGAATACGGCTCGTTTAAAAATTCATTTCATTATTATATAAAGATTTCCACTTATGAAGCGTAAAGTATTGTTTATTCTCATTATATCGGCATTTTTCGCCGCAACGATAGGTTGCGGCTTTAAATGGGTACGCGCCAAACAAGCGGGAATAAAAACGGCGGAAACGGATATCGTAGCGCCTTCGTCTTATCTAGAATACGTTAAGCTTTCTTCCCCCGTCGACGTTTGCGTTAAGGGCGATATCTTCGCCGTTGCCGAGCGCGAGCGCGTGGTCGTCTACCAAGGCGGAGCCTTTAAAAAGTTCGACCTTACGGGTTACAGCCTTTCAAAAATTTGTATTTATGCCGAAAAAGTGCTGTTTTTATCGACTTCACGGCTTTACGTTCTCGATATTGACGACGGCTCCGTCACGGAAACGGACGTCAACGTATCCAACTACTTCTGTCTGACGGGCAATACGCTCATAACCAACCCGTCCAATTCCATTTACAGCTATCGCCTTTCGGTCGACGAAGAAAACAAAGTGGTCTTCACCATCCGGACGACGATGAACCTTCTTGAACACGACGCGGCAAAAGTTACCGTTTCGCCCGACGAAAGTATATATTATTACCACGAAGGCAAGCTTATCCCGTTTGATTTTTCATCGGGAGCCGGCGAGAAGATAACCGAGGGCTTAAGCGGCGTAAGGTATTCGGTGGCTGACGACGAAAACGTCTACTACACCTCGTCCGACGGCATTTTCAGGATAGAGATAAATAGCGGCTCCGTCGAAAAGATAATTTCCGCCGTGAGCGAAGAAAAGTTATATAACCTCGTCAATCCGCAAGGGATATGCCTCGTTGACGATACGCTCTACGTTTGCGACGGAACGATGAATTCCGTCTATAAAGTCGACTTAACAAATAAAGCGATAACGGATTTTGCCGTTTCCGACCGCGGCGACGCCCCCAACAGGATAGAATCCGCAATAGATTTCTGCGCGGACGAGAACGTCGTATATACTCTCGAAACTGCGGGAATAAAGACTTACGACGTCAACACCTCGTCTTACGGTTACTACTCGCTCGAAGGTTTTTCGGGCGCCAAGCACGTCGCCGCCGCCGACGGTTATATCCTTTTGAGCGACTCTTCCAACCCGTATCTCGTGCGGGCTGAAAGCGGCAGGCTGTTGCCGGTAGCGTTAAACTCCAACGTAAGCGAATACCGCAACGTTTCGTGCCTTACCTCTTACGAAGACGATTTCTACTTCGTCGATAACGAGTCAATCAATTCCGAAATGTTCGCCTGCATATACGAGCTTTCGCTGACCGATCTTACGGTAAAGCCCGTCGGCAGGATACGCGGCACGGGCGTCACGATCTCCACGGACATCTTCGGAAACGCCTGCGTCGCCACGCTCACCGACGGCGTTTATACTTACCACACTTTCAATGTCCGCAATTTCGACGCCACGATAAAGCAAAACGTTCTGAACGCGGCGGATAAACCTATCTCGACGTTTATAGATATCCAGTCCAACTTATTCGTTCTTATAAACGGCGGCGTCGTCACGGAGTATTCGCCAAGCGGCGACGGCTACGTTTTAAAGGACAGATTCATCCTCGATATCTCCGAAAACCTGCCGAACGGGCTTTCGATAAAGAGCGCGCTTTTGATCGGCGGCACCGATAAAGTCTTCGCCCTTACCGATTGCTGTCTGCTGTCGGCGTCGGATCATAGCGCCATCGCGGCAGCTATAGAAACGCCTGCAAGACTTACCGTTCCCGAAAACTACGCGCCCGAAATTAACGAAAACCCCACGTTTATAACCGTTTTTGCAGGCGCGAAGCTGTTTATCGTCGACTTACCGGAGATCGGCGGCGACGACGTTTATTTCGGCTACACCGCGTTTGCAACGGCGACCGAGCCGTCGTCTTACGTCGTTCTTGCGACCACCGACAGGTATTATCTCGCGGTAAACAAGACTATGAGCGCCGTCATTCGCCGCGAAGACGTCGTTACGGAATACGTAAATTATACCGAACTCAATAAAAAGTCGTATCTCGTCGAAGATTACGGCGCGTATATCTACCCCGTCATAGACGATTATTTCAAGTCCGACAGCTTGAAAAAAGACCTTTTGGTCACGGCTGAAAGATCGTTCGACTTTGACGGCATAAACTATACTTTCATAACGTTCGGAGATAAAAGCGCGTATATCCCCTCCACCTTGTTAAAGCCCGACCTTGCCTACGAAGGCGAGCCGTCGTCTTATTACACCGTAAAGATCAAAAAAGGCGGAGCCGACGTGTACGCCGACAGCGCCTTTACCGAAAAGGTGGGATCTCTCGAAAGCGAAGCCAACGCCTACGCCATCGAAACGGACGGAGACGCGGTAAAAATTTATTACAACGACGGCGTTGCGTATATCCGCGCGTCGGATATAAAAAGCTCGTCTTACTACGCGGTAAGATATATTATAGTTATTTCCGTACTGCTTCTGGGATTGTGCGCCACTCTTATTTATATAATAAAAGTCAAGGCGTTTCCCGATAAAAAATCGGGCGAGTAATATTTGAATACGAATATAGCGCATACGAAAACGGGGCTGTCGCAAGCAAAAAGCTTGCGACAGCCCCATTTTCATTTACGGTCTATCCGTTGAATCAATTACCGATTTTTACCGAAAAGCCTTTTTAACACGCTTTTTACGAAAAACCAGCCTCTGATAAAGAATATCCTGACGTATTTGACGGGTGCAAAGCAAGAAAACGCCACCGAAAAATCCTTGGGCTTTGCGAGAACGTCAACGTACTTTTTCCCGCGGTAAAAGCCGTGCAAAACGCCGATGACCTCGGCTTTTTTTATAGGCCTGTCGTTAAAATAGTTGTTGTCGCCCGCCGTAACTACGGTGTCGCCGCTCAATTTTATCACGCGGTGCAAAGCGTAATTATCCTTTAACGCGAACAGCACTATATCGTATTTTTCTATCGGGCGCGGCGGTTTTACCACGACGATCGAATCGGTATTTTTAACGAAAGGATACATACTCATACCCTTCGGCGTCATTGACACGACGCCCACGCTTTCAAGCGCGCTTTTTATCGAAACGCGATCGTCCATTTTAATACTCTATAACGTCCGCCGTTTTAAGCTTTTCAAGGAACTTTTCGCACGAACGTAACGCGGTTTCCCTGTCGACTTCGTACTCGGCGGTCAAAGCGTCGACAAGGCCGTCTAAATCCGCGCCCTTTTCGAGAGTAAGCCACAACACTTTAGCCGTTTCGTTGAGCGCAATAACGCCTTTGAACGTTTTTGCGGCCTCGCCTATCGGCACGACCACGCACGAATCGCCTATTTCTTTAAGAACGTAACCTTTTTTTATCTTCATAGTTTATACCTTCTTTTGCAAAAGATCGTCGGGATATCCCCGTCAAAGTTCCAGCGCCTCGTTGATGATACGAGCCGACGCGTCGCTGTCGGTACAGTAGACGACGCGGACCTTAACGCTATTTACAAGTTTAGACAGCAGGTCGAACAGCTTGATCTTAAGGTCCGATCCCGACGGCATCATCGTCTGCGGAAAAAACGACGAAATTATCTCGAACGGTTGCGGCGTGACAAGGCGGTCAACTTCGCCGCGCTTTAAAAAGCATACGGCTTTTAGCGGAACGCGGACGTTTTCGCCCAGCCTGTGTTTCCCCGACCACGGCGAACCGTAAACGTAAAACTCGCCGTCGATAAGCCTTATAAAAGGTTTGTCGTCGTTGATATAGCTTACGCGGTCGCCGAAAACGTTTTTCCAATGCGCGGCGTGCGTGGATTTGCCCGTTCCGCTCGGCGCGGCAAACAGCACCCCTTTACCGTCGAAAGCTATTGCCGACGAATGGAATATGAACCCGTCGCAATTTTCGAGGATATATAAGCAAAGAGCTTTATGTATAAGCAATATTTCGGCGTTAAACGCGTCGACGCATTTGAATTCGTCTATCGCGGCGGCAACTTGTTCGGGTGAAAACTCAATGATATGAACGGGCTTATCGTCGCATTCGTAAGCCTTAAAAAACCTTGCCGCCCGTAACTCGTTGAATTTTATACCGAAAACCACGTCGAAAAAACGATATATATGCATATTTTTATTATACCGCTTTAACGATAAGCTGTCAAGTGAAAACGCCGTTTTTGCGCTTTCAACAGCCGTTTGGACAGTCGTTTCGACAGCCGAGCCTTAAAAAAGCGGCGCGCCGTCAGACGATATCCTGTAAATACGGCGAATAATCTTCTTTATACTTAAAGCCGTAATCGACGTCGAAAGAGTCGGCGTTCTCGCTTGCGGCTATCTTTGAAACGGACACCTCGTACGCGGTAAGCGTTTTAACGTCGTCCTCGGTGCGTTTCTGATACTCGCGGGACTGTATCCTGCCCGCCAAAGCTATTTTCTCGCCGACCGAAAGGTTTCTTACGAAGCGGGCGTTCCTGCCCCAGGCGATGCACGGTATATAATCGGACTTGTTGTACGCCCTGTTGACGGCAATAAGCAGGTCGCATATCTCGCGGTTGAATGGAGTCGTGCGGTAAGTCGGCGTCTTACAGATATAGCCCGTCAAAACTATGTTGTTCGGATTCGGCGAAAAGTCTTCGGCGACTATTTCTCTGACGAAGACGGTCAGCATAAGCTTACTTTTGCCGTCGACGGGCTTGTTGCAACTTCTGAATTGTCCGATAGCCGAAAGCGTCGAACCGACCGTAAGTCCCTCTTTTTCGATGAGCCGCTCGGAAACGGTTATCGGCAAAACGTCTTCCTGACCGGAAAGCCTTTTGACGGAAACGTCCATTTCGTAAAAACCTTCGCCGTACACCTCGTGCGAGAACCTCTTTTCGGTCACGACCGTTCCCCTTAAATACACTTTGTTGTTCTGTTTTTCGTTCATAGCTGTACTCCTTTGATTTTTGATGAGCCGAGGGAAAGTATCCCCTTCGGCAATACGTTTTTCACAGTTTACGTTGTCTGCCGGTCGAGTCGATAGTGTAATCGTTTTTATAAATAAGCTCCGAAATCGGCACGAAACTATAGCCCTTTTCTTTAAGGGCAGTAAAAATGAGCGGGAGCGCCTCGGCGGTATGAAGACCGTTGTTGTGGCATAAGATTATGCTTCCCGAACGGGTTTTTCCGATCACTCTTGCCGCTATCTCTTCGGCGGAAAGGTCTTTCCAGTCAAGACTGTCTACGTCCCACTGAATGACTTCAAGCCCCATTTCCCGAGCGGAAAGTATCACGCCGTCGTCGTATTCCCCGAAAGGACAGCGAAACAGCGTAACTTTTTTGCCGACAGTTTTTTCTATCGCGTTGACCGATAAGGTAAGCTCCTCTTTGACCGCATTTGAAGACAGTTTTGCCATGTGCGGGTGAGTTGCGCTGTGCGTTTGCAGTTCGTGACCGTTTTCCACTATCTTTTTGCAGTATTCGGGATATTTTTCCACCCAGAATTTAACGGCGAAAAACGTGCATTTTACGCCGAATCTATCAAGATTTGAAAGGATATCGTCGGTGTGGTCGACGCCCCAGGCGCAGTCAAAGCTTATCGAAATTTTGTCGTCGCTCCTATCGACCGAATAGACGGGCAGTTCCCTTTTTAAGTAATTGGCGGCGGCTATCTTTCCCCCGCCGAAAACAGTATACAGCGCTGCCGAAACGACAAGAGTAAATATCGTTATCGCTAACGCCTTATTTAACGTATGCTTTACCATATTAACAAAAAAACAGCGTCGTAAAACGGAAACTTTTGTAAGTTTTAAGGTTATTTTGTCGATTTTGAAATTTTTCCGCAACGACCTTTATACGATAATATATTTGATGGGCAATAAAAAAATGCCGCTTTCGCGGCACTCGGGCAATAAAAAAACGTAGCTTTCGGATAATTAATATAAAAATCAGCTTGTATTTTCAAGTCGGGGGTATGTTATGAAACGCCGATGAATATTATTTAACGGACGAAAAGTTTATGGACGACATTTCCATCGAGTACAGGATAATTGCCGAGGCACAGTTCATAATAGAAAACAAAGCCACCGTAAGACAAACGGCGGCAAAGTTTTCCATATCGAAATCGGCAGTGCATAAAGACGTGAGTTACAAGTTGAAATACTTGGACGAAAGACTGTATAAAGAATGTAAAAACGTTCTTCAAGCCAACCTTAAAGAGCGCCACCTTCGCGGCGGCAACGCCACAAAACGAAAATTCGAGATATTAAAAGAAATAGCCGCGGGAAAAATGACAGACCGTTAAATAAAAACGTTGAGATATTTTCAATCTCAACACTTTTTAAATACTTTTAAAAAAACGACGGCATTATTTAGCCCAAAATAAAATCACCGTGCATAACTTCGCACGGTGATTTTATTTTGAATTTGATTATAAGATCTCTTTGATCTTTGCAGCCTTGCCGGTGCGACCTCTTAAGTAATAGAGTTTAGCTCTTCTGACTCTACCTCTCTTGACGATCTCGATCCTGTCGATCTTCGGGGAATGAACGGGGAACGTTCTTTCAACGCCGATACCGAAGGACAGACGACGAACGGTGAACGTTTCGCTGATGCCGCCGTGGCGTTTGGCGATAACGATACCCTCGAAAGCCTGCAATCTTTCCTTCGTGCCTTCAATGACCTTTACGAATACCTTAACGGTATCACCTACATTGTAAGAAGGTACTTGGGCTTTCAGATTCTCTTTGTTGATCTGATCGATAATACTTTCCATATTGACTTACCTCCGTATTTACTAAGTGTTCATTGTCTGAAACAAGAGGACCACCCGAGCCATTGTTTATTTTACCATAACGAAATATTTAACGCAAGCGTTTTTAACGTGTTTTTGCTGTTTTTTATATAAAAAAATCAAAAAAACGCATTATTTTTGTCAGCGAAGCGAAGATATGAGGAACAATATGAGAAAAACCACGCTTATAGCTATCAAAACTATCAGCATAGGTTTTATCATAAGTTTTACGGCCTCGAAGTACGTTTTAGCCTTATCGGAAAACGAAGAACGCGGCTTATAATAGCGGTTTTCGCGTTCGTTGTCGCCGGAACTACCTATTTTTCTTCCGTAGATACCGCCGACTTTCGACATATCGGAAACGGTAGAGCCGTCGTCGTAATAAACGACCTTTTCTTTTTTGTTTTTGTTCTTTTTCTTCGACATTTTCACTTTATCGCCGCGAGATCAGTCGTACAAATGGCACGCGCAGAAATGCCCGTCTTCGTGCTCTTTGTATTCGGGTGCGACGTGTTTACATATCTCCATACATTTAGGACAGCGCGTGTGGAACTTACAGCCTTTAGGCGGGTTGGCGGGTGAAGGGATATCGCCCGTTAAAACTATCCTTTCGGTCTTTTCGTCGGGGTTGGGGTTAGGTACCGCCGAAAACAGCGCTTCCGTGTACGGGTGCAACGGGTTAGAGAATATATCCTGCTTTTTGCCGAACTCGACCATGGAGCCGAGATACATTATGCCTATCTTGTCGGATATGTATTTGACTACCGACAGATCGTGCGAAATGAACATATAGGTAAGCCCGCGCTCTATCTGTAGTTTCTTTAAAAGATTGATTATCTGCGCCTGAATGGAAACGTCGAGCGCGGAAACGGGTTCGTCGCAAACGATGAATTTGGGTTTTACGGCGAGCGCCCTCGCTATACAGATACGCTGGCGCTGTCCGCCCGAAAACTCGTGGGGATAGCGTTCGTAATAATAATCCCTTAACCCGCAGCTTTCCATAAGCTCCAAAACGTAGTCTTTGACCTCGTTTTTCGGAACGATATTATGCACCTTGACGGGTTCAGCAAGAATGTCGCCCACGGTGCTTCTCGGCGGGAGCGACGAATACGGATCCTGGAATACTATCTGCATTTTGGTGCGGAGAGCGCGCATTTCCTTTTCCTTCATTCCGGCAACGTCCACGCCCTCGAAAAACACCTGCCCGCTCGTAGGCTGATAAAGCTTTAAAACGGTCCTGCCCATAGTCGTTTTGCCGCAACCGGATTCGCCGACGATACCGAGCGTTTCACCCGGTTTTACTATGAAAGAAACGTCGTCCACGGCGCGCAAAGAAGATATTGGCTTACCCAAAATGGTCTTTTTAAGTACGAAATACTTCTTTAAATGCCGGACTTCCAAAATAGCGTCCTTATCGGGTTCGATATCCTTATCGTTTAAAGCGACCTGCTCTTTTAAAGCCTCTTCGCGTTCGGCCTCCAACTCGTCGTCAAAGTCGGTAAAATCGCCCGACGCAATAGCCGCCTCGTTAGCCGACTCCTTTTTAAGACGGAGTTCCAAAGCCTCTTTTTCGGCTATCTCCTTCTCCTCGGAAGACGAAATGCGTTTGTTTTTGTTTTCGTTATCCACGTTTCTCCTCCTCGGCGTAAAGATGGCACGCAACGAAATGAGTGGGGCTTACCTGCACCATTTCGGGATAGTCGCCCGAACATTTTTTAAGGCATTTGCCGCATCTTTCTTTAAAATAGCAGTGGTCGGGCATGTTGATCGGGTTGGGAACGTTACCGGGGATATTGAAAAGCTTATCCTCGGACGAAGTCATCGTCGGCTTGGACTTTTGAAGCCCCTGCGTATACGGGTGGCAGGGCTTATGGAATATCTCCGACGCCGTGCCTTTTTCTATTATCCTGCCGGCGTACATAACGACGACGTAATCGGCCATTTCGGCAATAACGCCGAGATCGTGCGTAATTAACAATATCGAGCCGTTTATACGCTTTTTAAGATCGTTGAACAGCGAAAGTATCTGCGCCTGAATGGTAACGTCGAGCGCGGTGGTGGGCTCGTCCGCAATGATGAGCCTCGGTTCGCCCGCAAGCGCCATGGCTATCATAACTCTTTGGCGCATACCGCCCGACAGTTCGTGAGGGTAAGACTTATAAACCCTTTCCGGCATGGCTATTCCGACGAGATTGAGCATATTTATCGAGTGTTCCTTCGCCATTGCCTTCGTGGCGCCCGGAACGTGTAAAAGCGTAACTTCGTCGAGCTGATCGCCTATCGTGAAAATGGGGTTTAACGACGTCATCGGTTCCTGAAATACCATCGACATCTGCCTGCCGCGCAGACGATACATCTGTTTAATGGGCATTTTGGCTATATCGAAGACCTTTTCTTCCTTTTCGTAAACGGTCATACCGTTTTCGTCGCGCATAAGCTTTGGCTTTAACACGGGCGAGCCGTCCTTTAAAAGCCGCGGCGTGCCGTCTTCGTTAAGCTCCTCTTCCATAACGACGTTGCCGTCTTCGTCCTTGACGTAAACGGGGATATACTCGCCGTTAGGATCGACCTTAAAATCGTAAGCTTTAAAGCGAATGGAACCTTCGACTATCTGACCGCTCGGACCTTGCAGAAGGCGCATAACGGACATCGACGTTACGGACTTTCCGCAACCCGACTCGCCTACTACGCCCACCGTAGAATTGAGCGGGATATCGAAACTGACGCCGTTTACCGCTTTAACTACGCCTTGATCGGTAAAAAAGTACGAATGTAAATTTTCGATTTCGAGGATATTGTTCTCGTCACGCATTTGGGTGACGTATTCGCTTTCGGGGATAACGCGGTTTTTGGCCTTTTCGAGCCGACGCATTTCCTTGGCGTTGGCTTTGGCAATAGCCCTGACTTCCTTACCCGAAAGGTAATGTTTATCTATGACCTTTTTGGTCTTTTCGTCGGAATTATTGCCCATATTATCTCCTTTGTTTGGGATCGAGCGCGTCTCTTAAGCCGTCGCCTATAAAGTTGAAACCCAAAACTGCGATTATGATACAGATGCCCGGAGGCCCCCATACGTTGAAGTTGTTCTGCAAAATGTCGTTACGCTTGGAAATGACTTCGACCATCGTGCCCCAGGAAGCGTAAGGTATCCTGACGCCGAGGTTCAAGTACGACAAAGTGGATTCGTAAAGTATCATACTGCCGAGCGAAAGCGTCATCGAAACGAGTATCTGCGGCAGAATGTTGGGAATAAGATGCTTGAATATCTTTCGCGGCGTCGAGTAGCCCATAGCCTCTGCGGCGACCATGTATTCCTGCTCTCTCAAAAACAGTATCTGCCCGCGGACGAGCCTTGCCATTCCCGGCCAGCTGAAGACGGACAACAGCCCCATAAGTAGGTATATGTAATAGTCGGAAGGCACCTCGTTACTGTCGAGCACGGTGCCGATGATGAGCATCAAAGGAAGAGTCGGCAAGCAAATTAAAACGTCGCATATACGCATTATGATATTGTCGACCGCGCCGCCGTAGTATCCCGCGAGACCGCCCATTATAATGCCGAGCGCCGACGTTAAAAATACCGCCAAAAAGCTTATGGTGAGCGACAATCTTCCGCCGTACATAAGCCTCGTGAAGATATCCATACCCTGCTCGTCCGTGCCGAGAAGGTGATTTTTGGAGGGTTTTGCGAGCTTATTGATATCGTTATACGAAACGACTACCTGCGCGTACATAACGGTGTCGCCGCCGTTTTCAGCCGTAATCTCGTAAACGGTGTAATCGGCGTTGACGGTGTAATCGGTCTCCGTTTCGTCCCATTTGGTGTAAACTATCGGGCCGAGCCAGCAGAACAAAAACAGCGCCGCAAGCATAATAAGCCCCGCGATGGAAAGCTTGGAACGCAAAAAACGCCTGATGACCATTCTGGTCGGCGAAAGTAACCTGACGTTCTTGTCAAGCGGCTTTTCGGCGTCGGTAAGTTCGTCCACGCCGGCGTTTATCTCGTTTATATCCTCTTTTACCTCTTCGGCGTTGGCGTCAAGAAGCTCTTCGGGTGAGTTGTAATTCTTATTTTCGTCCATGATACCCTCCTCCGTCAAGCAAGTTTAACGCGCGGATCGACTATTCCGTACATAAGGTCGGACATAAGTACGCCGAGCACCGACAGGAAAGCAAGGAACATATTATACGTCATTATGACGGGTATATCGCCTTGCGTCATCGCGTTAAGGGCGTATTTGCCGATACCTTCGAGGTCGAATACCGTTTCGGTTATCATCGCGCCCGAAAAGAGCGACGGGATAAGCCCCGCAAGACCGGTAACGATAGGTATGAGCGTGTTTCTGAAAGCGTGTTTATAGATGACCTTGCCTTCCGAAAGACCTTTCGCCCTTGCCGTTCTTATGTAGTCGGCGTTCATTACTTCGAGCATATTGGTCCTCGTCATTCTCATTCTGCCGCCGATGCTTAAGATGACGACGGTAAGTATCGGCAAGAACATATGCCTCAGATAGTCGATAAACGCCGCCGTGCCGGTAAGCGAGACGGTCTTGTCGCCCATGCCCGAAACGGGGAACCACCCGAGCTTGTTGGCAAACAGGTCTTTAAGCATCTGCCCGAAGAAGAACGACGGGAGAGATATGCCGATAAGAACGAGCACGGTAACGAGATAATCGATAAACGAATACTGATGCGTCGCCGCCGTTATCCCGAGCGGGATAGCGATCAGAAATTCAAACACCGTGGCTATCGCGGCAACGTAAAAGGACGTGCCGAGCCTTCCCGGATTGAATATATCCGAAAGCACTTCGCGGTGAGAAATAAAGCTCGTGCCGAAATCGAGCCGCACGAAATTCCAAAGCCACGAAAAATAGCCTTCGAGTATCGTGCCGTTGAGCCCGTAGGACTTGTACATTTCCTCGATGAACTCGGGGCTTACGTCTACGCCGGCGGTGTAGAGCGCAAGTATCTTCTGTTCGACGAAGTCCGTCGGCATGCACCTTAAAAGTATGTAGAGTATGAGCGATACGCCAAGAAGTATGAGTATCGAGATACCTATTCTTTTGAGAATATACTTAAACATTTTTACTCCAAACGTCAGTTTGATGATTTCGCTTACCGCTTATCGCTGACCGCTGATGGTCGGGAACGCTTACGCGTTCCGAAAGTAATTATATAATAATTTTGTTCGGGATTTTTCAGCGCGAAGGCTTACAGCGCGCCGAAAAATCCGCGACCATATTTGCGCTAAATTGCGTAGCGATTCTGGTCGACTATGTATCAAAGCAACCGCTTTGATATGCAAATTTTGAGGACTATCAAAATTTGCGGTCGACTATTGCGAATTGTGCATTGCGAATTGTTTTCCGCCGAGAGCGGTAGCGGGGATTGATTTCCCGCGTTAAACCGCTCACGACCTACAGTCTTAACGATTTTTTCTCGTGCCAACGAGAAAAAATGTTAATTATTTACGCCATTTCTATTTCCCACAATTTTTCAAGAGGAGAAGAATAGGGATTTACGTCTTTGTTGAGACCTTTCAACGTGTTGCCGTTGTAGGCGTAAAGCGTGCTTCTTTGATATACGGGCATTTCCACGGCGAGATCGAGAACGTAGCTCATAGCCTGTTCGTAAATACCTTTACGGTAATTCTGATCCATGCTTTCGCGGCCGTCGTCTATAAGCGCGCTGAGCTTATTGATTATGACTACTGCGTCGTCTTCTTCGTTAGCGTTCCTGTAAAGATCGGGATTTGCCTTTATTTCACGATAGCCCCAGGAATAAACGGAAGTGGCGGTCGAATTTTTATGATATACCTGATACATATCGGGATCTATCGTCGAGCCCCAAGCCGCCGCCCAGACGGAAAGCGAACCCGTCGAAAGCTTGGTAAGAGCCTGAGAATCGGCCTTTACTTCGACGTTCCAACCGCACGAGTTAAGTATCTCCGCTGCCTGTTTGAAGACGGGGTAAGTCGGGTGTTCGGTTATGGAAGAACCTGCTATGGTGAAAGTTATCTTAAGATCGGAAGAGCCTGCCGAAACTCCCGCCAGCGCCATATAATTTTCTATCTTGGTCTTTGCCGCGTCAACGCTTCCTGACCATTGCGTGTAAGTATGACCGTTGGCTTTCGACTGTTTGGGCATACGGTCGGCAGAACCTTCCGTGGGGTACGCCCAGCTTACCATGGACATAGGCCAGTCGATATTGACGCAGGTACCCGTTTCGTAGAACTCGAGCGCGAGCTTGGTGTTCATAGCCGACATAATGGCGCGCCTTAAGTAGATATTGGGTATCTTACCCGCGTTTACGCCGATATAACCGTAGCCGAGCTGCCAGGACGACAGTTTGACGTAACCTTTCTTTTCGAGTTCGGTCAATCTTTCGGAATTGGCTTTCGTGAACTGCGGCGTGACGTAATCGACTTCGCCCGAAACGAGCTTATCGATGGCGTTGGAAGAGCTGACCACCTGCAAACGAAGTTTGGAGGCTTTTACGGGGAACATAAAGTTGGGGTTGGCCTTATAGTAAACGGTGTTGCTGCTTACGAAATCCGAACCCTTGGGGTTGTCGCTGTTGTTGGCGTCGGTAGCCATATATGCGCCCGCGCCCATCGGAACTTCGACGTGTTGCTGCGACTGGATAACTTTGCTCTGGAAGTCGGAGCTTGCCCAGCTTACGCCGAAAAGGTTGTTGGCAATATCTATCCTGGTGGTGGGTTTACCTTTATTGTCGCCGTAATAGTCGGAATACTTGCCTCCGTCCGAATAATAATGCGCGGGGGCTACGGTAAAGCCGAAACTGTATATGGCTTTGGGATCGGTACCCTCGACCGTGATCTCCAGAACGTCGTACTTGTCGGCGGTCTTTACGGTGCCGTCGGCGTTATGATCTTCGGGACGGGCTATATTATAGGTTTTGCCGTTTAAAGTGACGGAAGTCCTGTCGGTGTTGTGACCGAGGGATTTAACGCCTTCGATATTGGGATACAAAAGCGTTCCGCCCGTGACGTTGTTACGGAGATATACGTCTTTGGCTTTGGCTTCGTATTGTGTCAGAAGCGTTCCCGCAGTGCCCCAATAAGAAAGTATCTGATTAAGGCCGGTGGTCGAAATATCGTTATAGACCTTATTTATAGCGGCCTCTTCCGTCTTTATCGTATTAAGTATTTCGGTGCCGGAGAATTTGACTATCTTCGTTCTGTCCTTTTTGCCCTGATTGTCGGCGTATTCGGGAGTGATATAGCCTTCCATTACGAAGAACTTGGCGATATCGCTACTTAAAAGATCCTTCCATTCGGAATAAGGCATGGTCGTGAAATCGAAAGATTCCTTCGCCGCCTTATAGTCCGACTGCAGCTCTTTTTTGAAGACGGTAAGCGCGTTTTCGTAATCCTCGATAAGCATTCTATGGTAATCGTCTTCGGTAAGCGTCATCTGCTCCGCGTCGGTAGCAACGGCGGACTTATAACCGTCGGTAACGGGCCACTCGTTGATATACCCTCTCATCTCATCGGGCGTCGCGCTGTAAGAAGTGGAGGAAGAACCGCCTTTACGCGCCGACGTCGTGTATATATCGATAAGCTCGTAACGACGATACTGCGCCATATCGTTTACCATGGTAGCCATGGTGTCTTCCTGCGCCTCGCTGCCGCCCGAATAGTTGGCCTGAAGCCTGTATTTGGAAAGACCTTTGATCTTTATGGAATACATCGTGGACGAGCCTGTGTAAACGGGATCGAGAAGTTCGTATATATTGAACATTACGTCGTTCATCGTAAGCGGCTTTCCGTCGGAGAATTTAAGGCCGTTTTTAATAACGAACGTATAGACGGTCTCGGTGCTTCCCGAATTGGTCTTCGTTTCGTAATAGAAATCTTTGACCACCGTATCGAGGTCGTCGCCCGCCTGGGGGTTGCCTTGTCTGTCGGTGGAAAGCATACCTATCTGCGTGATGCCGACAACGCCCATATCGGCGCCGCTCGTAGCGTAATACGGATTGAAAAGCATGCTCAATTCTTCCGTCATGATAACGATACTGTCACGCTTTTTGTTCTGCGAGCCGCTCAACACGACGACCAGAACTATCGTTGCCACCAGAACGACGGCGACCGCTGCGCTTATTATCGCAATAAGTTTCTTCTTGTTTTTCATACCTGTCTCCTTTATATTGTTCCGCCGACCGCAAGCGGCTTTTTTAAGCGGCTTTTCGGGCGACTTTATTTATTAACGATTTATATTATATTACGCCTGACTTATTCGCCGAAAGGCGTTGCAACGTACGTTTCGAGGTCTTTGGAATAAGAGCCGAGGTTCAATACGACAGTTCCGTTTTCCGAAATACGAACGTTTTCGGGATCGAAATTGAAACGGTACTTTGAGCCGACCTTCTTGCCGTAAAAGCTCAATTCCACGTCGTTTTCAAAGGTCAGCCCGTCGGTCTTTCCGCCTGCGAAAACGTAGATGGAGTGGTCGCCTTCTATGGATATCTGTCCGTTTATCGTAAAGCTCAATTCGCCTTTTATTCTGACGTTTTCAACTGTAGCGCCGTCGTCGATATCGCCCGCAAAGAAGCCGAAAGACGCGTCGCGAAGTCTCGGGGCGGTGGACGATATATCGAAAGTCACGTTCTCGAACGTCACGTCTTTTATTACTGCCGCGTTTCCCAAAGCGCCGAAAAGCCCCGCGTAATTGTCTTCGCTGTCGTTTGAAGAATACTTCGCCGTCACGTTCGACAAAGTGTAATTGTTGCCTTCGTGAGAAGAGATCGCTCCGTTGAAGGTCGAATTTGAAAATCCGAGCGGCCACGACTTACCCGTGAAATCAAGGTCGTTCATTATTTCGTAATAGCCGTTGACGTTTACGTTTTTACATAACTGATCGGCGGTCTCGATGCGGTATCTGTCGCCTTTTAGCGTGGTGACGTAGATATTTACCACTCTGTTTACGGGCGTGCAGGTGTCAAGCTCGAGCGTTCCGATATGCGCGTAACCGTCGGTTATCTCCTCGGTCATATTTTCGTCGAGATAGGCTTTATCAAACGTCGTGCCGTTTATCTTTGGAAAGACGAATTCACCGCCTGCCGAATAGGGGTGAGAGTAGACCATCGCGCCGTTTTCGTAGCGCGGCACCCACAAAGCTTCCTTATCCGAACCGTCGGCCGCCGCGGCCTTATAGTCGAAAGACGTGGAGGCGTATTTGGTCCATTCTCCGCTGTCGTTAAGATAATAATAGTCGTACTCGTAAAACTTTACCCAACCGGCGTACAAGGTCATTTCGTAAACGCCCGAACCGACTTTATATATAATGCGGTCGTTCTCGAAATCCCAAACGTCCGAATAAGTATATGCGGGGGTGGCCTTTTCTTCGTGAGAATTGTAGTACGAGCCGTTTTTCTCAATTAAAACGTTGCCGTCGTCGTCAACGACTTCGCCCGCGGAATTTCTGACTATCTCTCTGTTTTTATACCAACCCGCGACGAAATACCCCGTTTTGATAAGAGATATCTTCTGGTTTATTATCGTTCTTTCGGTCGGTTCGACGAGTTTTATGGAAATATTGCCGTCACCGTCTTCTTCATACGCCGAAACGTTGTACGCGTCGAATATTTTGGTGTTGTCTTTGCCGACGAAATTCGCCCCGCTCGGATCGTACGACACGACTACCGAGTAGCCGTTTTCGACGTATTTATCTATTGGGGAAAGCTCGTCCTCGCAGGCGGCTAACGTAAAGCACGCCGCCCCGATAATAAACAATATCGCCGTTAATTTCAATTTGTTCTTCATAAGCCCTCTTATAAAGCTTTGACCGAGCGCTGTCGGTCGCTTATCGTTTTTACCTTGCCTTCCCGCCCGCCGCTACGACGGGCGGAAAAGACCGATCGTTAAGGCTATTGAGCCGTTTATCTTTTTTTAATTATCAATCGTTTCGGTATTGTCTGCGGCGTCGCTTTCGGTATTGTCGATCGCGTCGTCGTTTTCGGGAAAAGCTTCGGTATCGGTAAGACCTTCGGTATCGGTCGTTCCGGCGGCTTCTCCGCCGTTAAAGCTCTCGCTATCCGCGGGCGCTTGTTCTTCGCCCGTTAATTGTACATTACCGCTTTGAGCTGACGCGCCGAGCTTTTTACCTCTTAACGTAAAGAATGCGAACACGCCGAACCCGCAAAGGATGACGAACGACAGGATAAATCCGAAGAGATTGTTTTTAAGGAACTGACCGAAGGTCAGCCCGCCGCCGTCGTTGCCTTCCGAAGAAGAAGCGGAAGAGGAATCGTCAGAATCTCTCATCTTGAGATACTCTATCGTCTGTTCGGCGGAAACGAGGTTGCTGTAGTTACCGACCAGCGCTTTTTGCTCGTTGGAAGGAATGTTGTCGTAAGCGGCGCGCGCATCGGCAACGGCTTTTTCTTCCGCAAGAGTTATGGTCGACGGCAACGCTTCGATAAGCTTGACGACTTTCAAAGTATCGTTCATAGGAGCCGCCGCGCCGAGCACCTTTTCTTCAAAATAGCTGTCGAGGATAAACGTGTCGTAATTCTGACCGTTGGTAGGTCTTACCATAACGAGCTTATCGTTTATCTTGCCGACGTGATCGACGAAGTTGGCGCCGAAGTAGTAAGTCGCGTTGGAATACGAAAGGTTCCACATATAATAGTCGACAATGCCGAGGCCTTCGAAGCCGTTGAACTTGCCCGTCAAAGGATAGTTGCCGGTGTTTGCGTAAGAAACGTCGTAAGTTTCTTCAAGTAAGGGCGCTTTGTAACTGCAAAATACTACGGTATTGAGGTCGTTGCAAGCGTAGAAGGCCTTATCGCCTATCGCAAGCAGCGATAACGGCAGGTTGACCGTCTTTATCGCCGAGCTCATAAACGCGCCGTCCGATATCCTTACCGTGTCGCCTACCACCGTGTAATGAGCCGACTTCTTAAGCATGGGATACGTTACGAGTTCGTTGCCCGTAGCTATCTTCTGGTACAGAACGCCGTCCGAAACGAATACGCTGTCGCTGATATTGTAATCGTCAACGTATTCGGTATCGACGACCTGTCCGTTGAAAGTGGTCTCGAGCGTCGTGCCGAAAGAAACTATCGGACAGCCGAGGAAGGGGTTGTCGCCGAGTTCGGTAAGGTCTTTGCCGAACGTAACGTCGGTCACCGGCGCAAACATAAAGGCAAATTTGCCGATATATTTTGCGGAAGACAGATCGAGTTCGTCAAGCAAAGCGTAACCGAAGGATCCGTCGCCGATATAATACGCTTTATCAAGGTTTTCGGCTTCGTTAAGCGACGTGCAGTACTTGAAAGCGCCGTCGCCGACGTAAGTACCGTCGGGCGATAAAGTGACTTTATTTAAAGCCGTGGCGGTAAACGCCCCTTTGTCTATGCGGGAAACGTTTGTAAGATCCGCCTCTTCTAAAGCCGTACGATAAAAAGCAAGTTCCCCTATCGAAGAAACATTTTCATTGAAACCGAACGTTTTAAGCGACGTGCAGTTATAGAAAGCGCCTTCTTCGACGACGTTGACGGAATTACCCGTAACGACCTCTTCGAGCATACGGTTATTGGCAAAAGCGTACTTGCCGACGTAAGTCGCCGAAGATATATCCACGCTCGTAAGCTTGGGAGCAAACACGGTGTACGTATTGCCGATGACGATGGGTTCGTCGCCGTTTACGATATAATCGTAAGCGAAATCCAAAGACGTTTCGCCCTGCGAATATTCTTTTGCCGTCAGCCCGTCGAAAGCGTGGTCGCCGATATATACGGCTTTGGAAAGGTCTATCGTAGCGAGCGCGGCGTCCCCAAAGAATGCGTGATCGCCGATATACGCGTCGTCGCCGATGGTAACGGCGGTAAGTCTTGCGTTGCCCGCAAAGGCGTACGCACCCAAAACCACGTTGTTTCCGATCGATAACGACGTCAGTTTCGATCTGACGTCCTTACTGAAATCGTATGCGTAATAAGTGAAAGTAGCTATAACTTCGCCGTCGGCGTTCTTTACCGTGTAAGTGTACTGATTATATTTCGATCTGTAGCCGGTAAACAGTTCCGTTTCGACGAAAAGATCGTTATATATAGCGGTATTGAACGCGTACGCTCCGACGGTAACGTCGTTGCCGACGGTAACGCTCGTAAGCTTGGAGTTTTCGGCAAAAGCGTATTCGCCCACGTCGCACCCGTCGGGTATCGCTACCGAAGTAACGTAAGTGTTGAAAAACGCGTAAGCACCGATATCCGTGACGTGTTCCATAGACGGGGTAGCGTCGAGTTTGGTATTCTCGAAAGCGTGATCGCCTATCGTTATTACGTTGGGAAGAGTGGCGTTTATAAGGCTCGAACAGCCGGAGAAAGCATAGTTCCCGATCGTTTCGGCTCCTTCGGCGACCACCGTGAACACCACGTTGTTTCCGGAGAAAGCGCCGGTCCCTATCGTCTTGACGGTTGCGGGAAGAGTTATGATATTAGCCGCCCCCGAAGTACTCTCGCCCGCATACGACGGAGCTACGAGTATCAGTTCGTCGAGCGCCGCGCTCCTATACACCATCGGGCCTTTGTTGCCGGGTATATAGAGGAACGTATTGTTTACGTCGAGATCGAAAGCAGTGACCGACGTGCCCGCAAAAGCAAATTCGCCTATGACGGAAACGTCTTTGCCGAGCTTGACTTTTTCAAGATTTGTACAACCCTCGAAAGCGTGGCTCGAAACGACCGCGGCGTTTATCTCGGCGGAGAACAGAAGAGGACAATTTGCAAAAGCGTAAGGTCCTATCTTTATCTTGGACGCTCTGAAAACTATGCTCGAAAGGTTGGGGTTGTCGGCAAAAGCGCCGGTACCGAGCGACTGCGACGACTTCGGCAGTTCGACCGAAGTCAATTTGCACTTCGAGAAAGTGTAGTTACCGATGGAAACGACGCTTGATAGGTCGATATCGGTAAGCGGACATTCGTAAAAAGCTTTTTCGTTGATGAATTTCGCGTTGTTTAAGTTTATCTTCTTTAAGGACGTACAGCCGAAGAATGCGCCGTAACCTATTCTTATAAGCGAAGAGGGAAGCACCACTTCTTCAAGCGCCGTAAGTTTGGCGAAAGCGTAAGACTGGATATCGATAACGCCTTCGGGGATAACTATCTTTTTGATAGTGTTTTCGCCTATATACATCTGCTTGATGAAGTAAGGATCTTCTTCGTCGATAACGTCGCCCGCCGCAAGGTCTTTTTCCACGTATTCGTAACCGCTGAACGCGTACGAATAGATGGTCGTTATACCTCTGTCGTCGGGAATAGTGACGACGTGGTTTTCGTCGCCGTCGCCGTTATACGACATAAGATATATACTCATCGTTTCGTAAGGATCTTTGACCGTTATGGCAACGCTCCTCGAAAATACTGCCTTCCCGCCCGAAATAACTCTCGCGGAAAGAATGGTGTTGCCTTCGTTTACGGCCGTAAGCACGCCGTTATCGTCGACGGTGGCGACTCTCGTGTTGCCCACTTTGAATTCGACTTTCGTGTCTTCGGGGAAGTACGAGTCGAGCGTGTACTTTATCCGGACCTGTTCCGACGGGAACATCTTTAAAGCAAATTCCTCGCCGAAAGCGTATTCGCCGCCGCTTATACCTATGTCACGGTCGTCCGTGTTGACTTTATAGAAAGCTTTGATGGTGTCGTAACCGGTGAGGACGAACTTACTTACGTCTTGCCTTGAATAAGTTCCGTTGTAACCCTCATCGTTCGGGGCAAGGACTTTTACGTTCATCGAAGTCGAGATCTTGTTACCCGACTTGTCGTACCCGACGGCCGTCACGGTGGCGTTGCCGCTCGATTTTGCGAGTATAACGCCGTTAACAACGTCGGCGACTTCGGGATCGGACGACTTCATATCGAGCACCGTTATCCAGGTGTCGGACGGATACAGAGCGAGAACGTCTTTTACTTCGCGCGTTTCGTTGGGGCTCAAACTTATTTCGTCTTCGGTAAAGTACATTGCCGCAACTTCGTCGGGAAGTTTTATTTCGTAAGTCGCCGTATTCAGCGCGTAGTCGTAACAGGTGACGATGAAAGTATTGGTGTTTTCAGCAAGTACGGCGGTGCCGTCGGCAAGATATCTGATTCCCGCGGACTTTTTCATTTCCGCGATATAATCGGTTATGTCGAAACTTACCGTGGACGTCGAATTAAGCGACGAATAGACGGGCGTAGTGTACTTATCGAACGATTTCAGCTCGAACCAGTATTGCGAACCGGGTTGAGCGCGCACGACTTGACCTAACGACATAGCCATCGTATAGTGGTTATCGTAAACGCTAAGTTCCGCAAAGTAGCTCGTCTTTTTGGAAGTTCTGTCGTATTCCGTCCTGAACGTAACGTCAGTTACGACGGGCGCCTCGAAGTCGATATACAGCGGGAAGGTAAATACGCTTCTCTTGTTGTTTTGTTCGGACTTTTCACCGAAATCGATGAAAGCTTCGACGGTCACGGTATAAGCGGTGTTGTTTTTGAGTTCATGCTCTAAAACGTCGAATTCCACGTCTATCGTAGACATTCTCGTCGAGCCGCCGTAAGAATAGGACTTTCTCTGATTCGTCTCCGTCCGCTCGAAGACGACTCTTCCCGTAGCGTCTTCGACGATGGAAATATCGACCTCTTTGGCGTTTCTTAATAAGCCCGCCCAGATGCTTCTTATTTTATTGACCGAAAGCCTCACTTCGTCGCCCTTTTGGTTGGAAAGCGCTATGTGGTCTTTGCTTGCGGGTATCTGCGTGGCGGTCGGATCCTGAACGAAATAGTAAGAACCGAGCGTGGTTATATAGTCGCTGTAAAGCCCGCCGATGACTCTCGTCGCGTAAGCGTCTTCCATGAGCTTATCGTCGTCGTCAAGCCCTTTGTTGAACTCGTCGACGTTGGTGTCGTAATACTCTTCGTCGAATATGGGCGCCATAGTCCAGTCGCCGTAGAACGCAAGAAGAGGAACGTTCATATTGACGGTCGTACCCTGCTTGGCGGCAAAAGTAACGAAACCTTCGACGTACATACCGTTGGCGAAATATTCGTCGAGATAATCCTTGTCCTTATCGGAAAGCGTTATCGTCAAGCTGACTTTTGCGGTAGCGCCCGCGGCGACGCGGATAAGATTGCCGTTATTCGTTCCGCCGGAAACTCCCGTTACCACCGCGGTAGCACCGCCGAGCATATAACCTTCCTGCGAAACGGTACGGTCGGAATGCCCGGTGTAAGTCGTGCTGACGCCTTCGGTCATAACGAGCGCGCCCACGTCGTATTCGACCTGACTGTCGGAAACGTTGGTAACGTCGAAAGTCATAGTGTAAACGCCCGTTTTGTCCTTGTCGTCGCCGAGTTCTAACTTGGATTTATCGAGCGGCACGCCGTTTTCGTCGTAAGTGGTGACGTAAGCCGCCGTCTGGTAAGAGTGTTTTATGTTGACGAGCCCCGCGCCCTGTTTTCTGACGGAGAACGGCAACCCGTTTTTATTGAGAAGTATATCGGCGGTGGACATCATCAGCTTATTGACGATAGCCGTAACGCCCGTCGGGGTTATGTCGCTGCCGAATTTGCCGCTCTTGACGTATTGACGTATGAGCGCGGTCGCGCCCGCCTGGTTGGGCGCCGCCATCGACGTTCCCGAAAGCCTGTCGTAACTTTGCCCGGGCACCGCGGAATATATTTCGCCGCCGTGAGCCGTTATTTCGGGCTTTATCTTAAGGTCGGACGTCGGGCCCCAGGACGAGAAGTCGGACATAAAGGGGCCTGCGACGTTGTTGCGGCTGACGATAAGCTTACCCGTTTCGTGTTCGGCAAGTATCTCGCCGTCGTCCTGAGAAATGGAGCACGCCGCGCCGATATCCGCGCCGACGGACATGGTTATCGTACCCGAAATGTTGTTGTAGATGATAACGCCCGCCGCGCCCTTTTCTTTAAGGGCTATCCTTATCTTTTCCTCGAAAGTCGTCTGTCCGCGCTTAACGAGGACTATCTTTCCCTTATAGTAGTCGGCGTCGTAGAAATAGTCGGACGATCTGCCGATACCGGGTATCTTTACGTATTCGACTTCGGCGTAATCTTTATCGGAGATATATCCGCCGTTATATAACGTTTTTAAAAGATCGTCAACGAAGTTCTTGTTCTTTGCGGAAGACGTAGACGCTTCGTTGAAATAGATGATGCGGTCGCCGTAAAGAAGGTATGGCGTTTTTACGCCGTTGACCGACGCTACGGACAAAGCCATTCCGTACGTCGACGGAGAGCCGACCGTTCCCGAATCGGGGTTGGAAGTAAGACCGTTCGAGCCGTTTTTCTTGGAAGATACGGTCGCGTTGTAGCTGTTGGATGCGGCGACTATCAAAGATATGCCCGCCTCGCCTATCCTGTCGTAGATATCGGCGATGGGCTTGCCGTCTTCTTCTCTCGAGAACCCGCACGCCGTGCCGAGCGACATATTGATAACGTCAACGCCCAAAACCACGCAGTCTTCGAGCGCTGCGAGTATCCAGGACGTTTTGGCGCCGTCGGCAATATCCGAGAAGACCTTCATTATGGCAAGCTGCGCGTTGGGCGCAACGCCCGTAATTTCGGAGTCCTTACCCGCGATAACGCCGGCAACGTGCGTTCCGTGTTCGGAATTTATGGGAAGAACGTCGGGATCTTTGTCCGCATAGTCGTAGGCAAAAGGCACTTTTTTGCTGACGTAAACGTCTTCGCCGGTAAGGCCTTCCGTAAGCTTTGACGCCGTGGTCTCGCCTACTTTACCGGAAACGGTCTCGAGCGTGAAAGCTTCGATACTCGTCGTAAAATTGTCTTTGCTGAAAGCGGTATGCGTGTAGTCGAGCCCCGTATCGAGTACGGCGACCACAACGCCGTCGCCCTGATATTCGGAATCCGAACTGTTGAAGATACCCGTTTCGTAAACGTCTACGTAGTTGGTAACGACGTCGGTCTCGCACTTATCGTACGTTTCGCCCACTATCAAAGTGGCGTCGTCGGAAAGAAGACTTCCGAGCGCGTCGAACATACCGGCTTTGACCGTCACCTCGAAACCGCTTAAAACGGTGTCGTATTTTTCGCCTTCCGCAAAGGGAATGCCCGACGCCGCAAGACGGGATACGAGTTTATCTCTCTCCGCCGCAACGGTCTTGGATACCGCCTTTGCCTCGTCGGTGTCGGCGTATTCGCTTATCGTCAAAGACTTATCGCCCTTGTCGTACGCGTCCATAACGCTTTCGACGTTCATTTTAACGATGACGGAGATCTCGTCGTCCGACGAAACGGAAGACGGAAGCCTGAATACCACTTTATCGTCGAAAAAGTTTTTCGTATGAGGATCGACGTAATTGGTAACGTCGGTTATAAGCGAAGTGATAGCGCTCCCCACTGACGAAACGGCCTCGGTTTTGGAATAGGAGACCGACGCGCTCAAAAATAAGCACGCGATGATAACGAACGATAAAATTCTCACTGACGTTTTAATGCTTTTTCTCATGCTAAGTATTCCTCGTATTGTCGCGATCGGGACTACGCCGCCTTTTATTGCCGAAAAGCCGCTGTTTTCGGTTGCTTTCGGCAGTTATCAGGCATATAAAGTCGCCGATAATAGTAATATTATGTACTTTTGGAAAATTTTTAAAGTAAAAACCTCAAAAACCGCTCGGCCAAACGTCGCTATCCCGATCGCCCGTTTTAAAAACGGCTTTTGGTTTTCGTCGGATAATTATTCGGAACGCGGCGTTCGCACGTAAAATATATAAAATTAATATAAATAAATATACAATAAAAATTTATCTTTAAGAGTATAACATTAAAAATTTTGTCTGTCAAGCAAAAACATTTGTTTACGCAAGATATTCAACGTTTTTTCTCGAAAAAAAATAATAACGGTCAAAAATAA
>JAFZXN010000041.1 GCA_017616695.1 Clostridia bacterium
GCGGAATTTACTTTCGCCGTTAAACGCCTCCGACCAACAGTGCTAACGACTTTTTGTTTGCCGCGCAAACAAAAAGTGTTAATATATTTTATATTTTGCGAGGTGATATAATTGCCTGTTTTACAAAAATCAACGTTTAAGGGCGGGGTGCACGTGCCCGATATGAAGGCTTTGTCGAGCGGTGAGGCCATAGTTACGCTTCCCGCGCCCGAAAGAGTCTTTATATCAGTGCAGCAGCATATAGGTAAACCCGCCGCGCCCGTAGTTGCCGTCGGCGACCACGTTAAAAAAGGTCAGCTGATAGCTGCGCAGGACGGGTTTATCAGCGCGAATATCTATTCGAGCGTGTCGGGCGACGTCGAGGCGATAAAGCCCATCGTGACCAACGCGGGCAAACAGACGCATATCGTTATCAAAAACGACTTTACCGACGAAGAAACGCTGCTTTCTCCAATAGACGAGAACGACGGCGACGCGATAGCCAAGCGCATAGGAGAAGCCGGGCTCGTAGGTATGGGCGGCGCGGGGTTCCCGACGTTCGTTAAAGTTACGCCCAAGGATCCTATCGATATCCTTCTTATAAACGCGGCGGAGTGCGAACCGTACTTGACTTGCGACCACAGGGTGCTTTTGGAGCGTACCGAAGAATTCGTCGCCGGCGCGAGGCTCGCGGCTAAAGCGTTGAAGGGCGCTAAAATATACGTCGGCATAGAGGACAACAAGCCCGACGCTATCGAAAAGCTTTCGACTTACGACGATATCAACGTCGTTCCGCTCAGGAAAAAGTACCCGCAGGGCGGTGAAAAACAGCTTATTTTCGCGGTCACGGGTAGAAAAGTCGGCGTCGGCAAACTCCCTGCAACGACGGGGGTATGCGTTCTCAACGTTCAGACGGCGCGCGCCGTTTATCGTGCGGTCGTCGAACGCCGTCCGCTTTATCAGAGAGTTCTGACCGTGACGGGTAAAGGCATAGTTTCGCCGAAAAACCTCGAGGTCTTGAACGGCACGCCGTTTTCGGAGATACTCGCTTTCTGCGGCGGAATGACCGACAACGCGAGAAAAGCCGTCGCGGGCGGCCCGATGATGGGAAGAGTTTTATCCTCGATAAACGGTTACGCCAAAAAGACCGATTCGGGACTTTTGATCCTTGCCGAGGGCGAGGCAAACGAGCTTGAACCGTCGGCTTGCATAAACTGTTCGCGTTGCGCCAAGGCCTGCCCGATGTTCCTTATGCCTATGTATATGGACTTATATACGCTCGAAGGCAAGTACGACCGCGCCAACGACTACGGCGTTATGAACTGCATCGAGTGCGGTGCGTGCGCTTACGTCTGCCCCGCAAAGAGAGACCTTGTCGGCAGTATTCAGTATTGCAAAAAGAAATTACGCGAAATGAGCGCGCAAGGGGGTAAATAATGGAAAAACTATTGATATCCAACACCCCGCACGTCCGCGGTAAAGCCACTACCCGCCGCATTATGATAGACGTTATGATAGCCCTTTTGCCGGCTACCGTCGCGGGTATCGTCTTTTTCGGCTGGAGAGCGGCGCTTACGATCGTTCTTGCACTTATTTCGGCGGTCGCTTCCGAAGTCGTTTTCAGGCTCGTTAAAAAGGAAAGCGTAAAGTCGATAATCAAAAAATACGATTTCACTTCGTCGGTAACGGGGCTTTTACTCGGTATCAACCTCGGCTCGCAATCGCCCTGGTATACGCCGATATTGGGGAGCGTATTCGCGATAATCGTCGTGAAAATGCTTTTCGGCGGCACGGGTAAAAACTTCGTCAACCCCGCTATCTGCGGAAGAGTGTTCCTCGTTATGTCGTTCGGCGCCGCCGTCGGCAGCGGCTGGCTCGAACCGAGCATTCCGGCGTTCCTTCCGACCGAAAGCGGCAATTTGTCGCTTTTAGACCTTTTGATAGGTACGGGCGTTGCGGGAAGTATCGGCGAAACGAGTAAGATCTGTCTTATCATCGGCGGCATCTATCTCGTCGTCCGCGGCGTTATCGATTGGAAATACCCGACTATTTACATACTCGTTACGGGGCTTACGCTTTCGATATTCAAACTTGACTTTTCACTGTTTTTGCCGTCGATACTTTCGGGCGGGTTGGTCCTCGGCGCGATATTTATGGCGACCGATTACGTCACCACCCCCAACACGATGACAGGAAATATCGTCTACTTCACCGCACTCGGCATACTTACGGGTATTTTCAGAGCGGTGTCGGGCGGCGAAGCCGTTTCGTACTGCATTTTACTTATGAACTTTACCGTTCCGCTTATCGACAGGTTTATAGTCCCCAAGCCTTTCGGCTACATCAAACCCGAAAAGCCCAAGGCGGCGAAGGAGGGCAAAAATGGCTAAAAAAGAAAGCACTTTGCGCTGCGTAGCCACGCTTACGATAATAGCCGTGGTGTGCGCGTTCCTTCTTTCGACCTTGAACTTTTTGCTGTACGTCGCGCCGACGGTGGACGCTTTAGACGGCGTGTACCCCGCGCTCGAAGGCTATAATTGGGAAAAGACGGATACTGTAGACGGCAATTACGGTAACGGCGGAAAAGTTACGCTTGCCGCCGTCGGCAAAAAGGACGGTGGGGCCGATTATCTCGGGCTTATCGTCACGACAGATAAAAGCGGTAAACTCAATCAGTCGGAATACGCAATGTATTTCAACCTTTCCACAGATACGCTCGAATACGCAGCGTTCATAACCGAAGGGGCGACGGGCGGATTCAACTGGGAATACGCCGAGGCCCACGGCACGGGCGGCGGAGCCACTACCGGCGCTACCGCTTTGACGGGGCTTTTGTCGGGAAACGATAACGCCGCCGCGGAAGCCGAGCTTAAAGTCTGGAACAGCTTTTTGAACGTTAAGATAACTTCGGAAAACGTTCTCGATTTTACCGGCAGTATCCCTAAAACGGGCGCAACTTTTACCGTAACGGCAACGTACTCGGCGTTTAATATCGCCGCAAGGTATTATTACGAAAACTACGTCAAAGGGGGTGACGGTCAATGAAAGCAAAAGATATCGCGCTCAACGGTCTTTTCCGTCAGAACCCGACTTTGAAACTCGTTCTCGGCACCTGTCCGACGCTGGCTCTGACTACCCTTGCGATGAACGGCATTGGCATGGGGCTTGCGGTCACGTTCGTTTTGACTTGCAGTAATATCATCATTTCGCTTCTTCGCAACGTGATACCTTCAAAAGTCAGAATACCCGCCTATATACTCATTATCGCCACTTTCGTTACGGTGATAAGAATGGTTTTGAACAAATTTTTGCCCGATATAGCGGCAAGTCTCGGGACCTATCTTCCGCTTATAGTCGTCAACTGCATCATACTCGGAAGAGCCGAAGCTTTCGCGAGCAAGAACCCCGTTTTGGCGTCGTGTCTCGACGGGATATTCATGGGGCTCGGGTTTATGGCGGCGCTGACTTTGATGGGCGCTTTCAGAGAGTTTTTCGGCAGCGGCACGCTGTTCGGCCTGAAGGTAATGGACTTTTCCATAGGCTTTTTCGTTCAGCCGGCGGGCGCACTGTTCACTTACGCCGTATTCATCGCTTTGTATTCGCTGATTTTTATGGCGGTCACCAACAGGAAAAAGGCTCCCAAAACCCAAACCGCACCGACGACCGAAAAGGAGGTGAACGGCAATGCTTAAAATGATACCCGCTATCATAATGACGGCTATGCTGTCGCAAAACTTCATTCTCGTTCAGTTTTTGGGCATCTGCCCCTTCCTCGGCGTGTCGAAGAACATCAAAAACGCCTTCGGTATGGGGCTTGCGGTCACCGTGGTAATGTTTATAGCGACTCTTATAACTTACCCCCTGTACACCTATTTGTTAAAGCCGCTCGGTTTCGATTATATGGAGATAATCGTATTTATCTTCGTTATAGCGTCGCTCGTGCAGGTCATCGAGATAATATTGAAAAAGACGTCCAAACCGCTCTACGAGGCGATGGGCATCTATCTACCGCTTATAACCACCAACTGCGCCGTTCTCGGCGTTACCGAACTCGTTTTGACGAGCGAACTCGTTACGGGGCTTTTCGACGCCTGCTGTTACGGATTGTTCGGCGGGCTCGGGTTCACGCTCGCGATAGTTTTAATGAGCGGTATGCGTGAAAAACTCGACACGACGAGAGTTCCCAGACCTCTCGAAGGTTTCCCGATAACCATGCTTTTGGCTTGCTTTATGGCTATGGCGTTCTCTATGTTTTGATGCCGTTTGATCTTCGGAGGTGATTTTATGTATAATTTATTGAACGCCGAATTCACACCTGTCGAGCACGTTCTTATTGTGGTCGGCATAATGCTCGTGGTCGCGCTCGTTTTCGGGTTTCTTATAATGGTGGTCTCCAAAAAGTTCGCCGTAGAAGTCGACGAAAGAGAAGAGACCGTGCTCGGCTGTCTTGCGGGCGCCAACTGCGGCGGTTGCGGTAAGGCGGGTTGCGCGGCTCTTGCCCGTTCGCTCGTGGAAGGAAAGGGCAATATCGACGATTGTCCCGTTACGGATAAGGAAAACAAAATGAAAATAGCCGAGGTGCTCGGCGTCGAATACTCGGGCGGCGGAGAGTTTATCTACGTCGTCTGTTGCGGCGGCGGCGCTAACGCCAAAGACAGAAACGATTATATCGGCGAGGCCGGTTGTATTCGTCAAAGTATGGTAGGCTCGGGAAGAAAGCTTTGCTCGACGGCTTGTCTTGGCGAAGGCAGTTGCGTCGCCGTATGCGACAACGGCGCCATCGAAGTTTCCGAAGGCGTGGCGTATATCAACAAGGATAAATGCATCAAGTGCGGAAAATGCGCCAAGACGTGTCCCAAACTCATTATCTCGAAGATACCCGCAAGCGCCGTCGTATACGTCAAGTGTTCCACCAAGTGCCGCGGAAAAGAGGTCATGGACGCCTGCACGAAAGGCTGTATCGGTTGCGGTATCTGCGCCAAAAACTGCGAGCAGAAGGCTATAACCATAGTCGACAACCTGCCCGTCATCGATTACGATAAATGCGTCGGTTGCGGCTACTGCGTGGAAAAGTGCCCGAGAAAGGTCATTCACTTTGTGAACGAAGATCGTGACGACGCCGTTCTGGATTAAAAAGCTTTCGCCCGATATTTAAAGGCAAGTGATATTATGGGATTTTTTGATTTTTTTAAAGGTT
Organism: Clostridia bacterium; assembly: GCA_017616695.1. GTDB lineage: Bacteria > Bacillota > Clostridia > Christensenellales > Borkfalkiaceae > UBA4636. Next base: position 5,177 of record JAFZXN010000041.1, read on the forward strand.
TATTCGCAAAAAAGCACGTTCGCTTGGGGCTTGCGCTCGGTAGCGGCGGAGCAAAGGGCGCGGCGCTTATCGGCGCTATGAAAGCTTTCGAGGAAGAAAATATAAAGTTCGACCTCGTTGCGGGAACGAGCATCGGCTCTATCGTGGGCGGTATGGTAGCTCTCGGATATACTTCGGACGATATCATGAACGTGATAAAGCAGTACGGTGCGGACGATCCCAAACAGCTCGTCTTTATGAAATTGAAAGGCGAAAGTTTGGATTCGTTATTGGACGTCGTTCTCGGCGAGAAGACGTTTGACGATACCGTTATTCCGTTTTGCGCCGTCGCCGCCGACCTTAATACGGGCGAGGAAGTCGATATGAAAAACGGAAAGCTTTCCACCGCCATGGCGGCTTCGAGCGCTATCCCGCCCGTCTTTCGCCCCGTCGGAAGAAACAACCGTAAACTCGTCGACGGAGCGTTCGTCAACGCCGTTCCCGCGGACGTAGTTAAAAAAATGGGCGCGGACGTGGTCGTTTCGATAAACCTTACGAGCGTTGCGATGAACTCCGTCGGCAAAGCTACGCTCGACGTGATGTATAAAGGCCACGGCATAGCCGAACAGAACAGGCTGCATCAGCTCAAAGACTATTCCGATCTGATAATCGATCCGGACCTTGCGGCGTTCTCGACCGGCGACGTGACGGCTCTTAATCAAATGTATTCCATAGGCTACGCCGCCGCAAAGGACAAAATGCCCGAAATAAAGGCGCTACTCAAAAAGCACGGCGTAAAATTCTGATAATTTTTTATAATTTTTAACGAACGCACCAAAAAAGCACACCGCTTTTAAAGGTGTGTTTTTTTAATGAAAAAATCTTTTGAGGTGCATAAAAAATAAAGCGAACAATCCACAATAAAAAACTTACATTTATTCATTGCGGGGCGTTTGGGCGTGATAAAATCCCGCCGAATAGGCATAATTATAGCGTGTCGATAATATACATAAACGAAAGCCGGAATGTGGATAACTCGCCTGATTTATCCACAATCGACGCCGTTTTACGGTAAAAGTGTTGATAACTCGCCCCAAAAGGCAAAAAAACGCGTAATTTTTTCGCCGGGCGAGTCACGGCTGTTTTCGATTATTTAAAAGTCGGTATCAAAGGTGGAAGATGTCTTTTTTGAGTAAACTCGTTATTCTGTTTTTGCCCGTAGTTGCGCTTACGGTCACGGCGCAACTTCTCGTTATGCCGGTAAGCACGGCGTCGCCCGAAGTTATGACGGTCGTTATCGACGCGGGGCACGGCGGTATCGACGGCGGCGTGAGCGGAGTGACGAGCGGCGTAAAAGAATCGGACATCAACCTCGACGCCGCAAAAAGGCTTAAAAGAATGTTTAAAGCAACGGGAGTCAACGTCGTTATGACGAGGGAGACTTCCGCGGGGCTTTACGGAACGCTGTCGAGCGGTTTCAAGGTGCGCGACTTAAGTAAAAGGGTGGAAATAGCCAAAGAGGTGAACGCCGACGTATTCGTGTCCGTGCATATGAACAAGTATTCGGATCCTTCGCGGCGCGGCGCGCAGGTGTTTTTTGCCGCGGACAACCAAAAAAGCGAACAGCTTGCCGAATGCGTTCAGAAGTCTTTGAACGAAATGCCTTCTTCGGTAAGGGAATGTTCGGCGCTTGTAGGAGATTATTACGTTTTAAACAACGCCCCCTGTCCCGCGATAATCTGCGAATACGGCTTTTTATCCAATCCCGAAGACGAAAAGCTCCTACTTGACGGCGACTATCTCGAAAAGCTTTCCTACGCCGTGTTTTCCGGGGTAATAGAGTATCTTTCTTCCTTTTAGAATGCCGATTTGCGTTTTTATCGCGTTTTTTATTTTATTATTATTGAAAAATACGTATTTATATGTTATAATACTTTATATCGGTAATGAGCCGAGCGGTTTTTCGCGCCTTTTTGTTGCCGTACGGACGATCTTATTGGGGGGGCTTTATGCACGCGAAGGGAAAACTCGACAAGCGAAAAGTTCTTCTGATGGATCCGATCGTCCTTGCCTTTATCGGCGACGCGGTGTATTCGCTTTTCGTGCGCGAAAAATTTGCTTTAAGCTCCGATTTCAAAAGCGGCAAGCTGTCGGAAATGTCCGCAAGCGTCGTGTCCGCCAAGGCGCAGGCAAGATTCGTGGACGAGCACCCCGAAATATTCACCGAGGAAGAAGGCGACGTTTTCCGCCGTGCGAGAAACGCAAAAAAGCCTTCCCGCGCAAAACATTCCACGGTGAGCGAATACAATAAGTCCACGGGGTTCGAGGCCGTTTTGGGCTATTTATATCTTACGGGCGACGAAGAAAGGCTCGACGAACTTCTCGCTTTAGCGGACGAATGATATGATTTATTTGGTGCATTATGATTGCTGAAGGAAGAAATGCCGTCAAAGAGGTCGTAGCCTCCGAAAAGACGGTGGACAAGGTCATTATAGAAAACGGTCTGCGCGACGCGGCTTCGAGAGAGCTTATCGCCTTGATAAAGGAAAGCGGCGTCAAGTTTTCGTACGCAGACAAAGCCGTTCTCGACAAGATGAGCGCCTCTAAAAAGCATCAGGGCTTTATAGCCGTTCTTTCCGAGTTTACTTACAGCGAGCTTGAAGACGTTATCGCCGATTGCGTTGCGACGAACAGGCCCATCGTCGTTCTCGACGGCGTTGAAGATCCGCACAATCTCGGCAGCATAATAAGGTCTTGCGAATGCGGCGGAGTGAGCGGGATAGTCATCGGCAAGCACCGTCAGGCGCCCGTTTCCGATACCGTGATGCGGATATCCGAAGGAAGCGCGTCGCACGTCAAGATAGCGCGTGTCACCAACGTCAACGCCGCCGTGAAAGAAATTAAAGACAACAATATTTTCGTGTTCAGCCTCGAAGTAGGCGGCGAAAGTATCTATAAGACCGATCTTACGGGAAAGGTCGCGTTAGTGGCGGGCGGCGAAGATACGGGCGTAAACGCTCTCACGAAGAAGCTTTCCGACGGGGTGATCTCCATACCCATGCTCGGCAAGATAAATTCGCTCAACGTCTCCGTTGCGACGGGCATCGCCGTTTTCGAGGCGCTTCGCCAAAGGATAAAATGAGTTACGACAAGCTTACGGACAAACAGCTTTCGGGGCTTTTCAAAAGCGGCGACGAACAGGCTTTCGAGGTCTTGTACCGTCGCTACGAAAAGACCATAAAGAGCCTTTCGCGCATACTGTGTTTTGCCGGCGGCAACGCCGAAGATCTGTGGCAGGAGGGCTTTTTGGGCTTGTATTCGGCGGCTAAAAGCTTTGACGACGGCAAGGAAAACGCCTCTTCTTTCAAGACGTTTGCCGTGTCCTGCATAAAAAACCGTATGCTCAACGCCATCGCCGCGGAAAAAAGCGATAAACGCAAGGCGATGACCAACACCGTTCCCATAGAGGATAACGTAAACGAGCCGTTCGCGTCTCCCGAAGAAATGATAATCGGCGAGGAAACGCGTAACGAGATCACCGAGGCCATCAACGAAAAGCTTTCTCCCTTTGAAAAAAAGGTCTTCGAGCTTTACGTCGCGGGATATAAATATACGGAGATAGCGAAAACTCTTTCCGCAAAGCCGAAAACGGTGGACAACGCTCTGCAACGCATCAAAAACAAGAGCAAAGAGATATATTCAAAGCCTCTTTAATGCTTTGAAAACGTAGATTTTTATTAAGAAAACGCAGTGAGATCGGCTTAAACTCAGCCGCGTCAAACGAGGGTGTTATGTCTTATCTGGCAATATACAGAAAATTCCGCCCCGCGACCTTCGAGGAAATGATAGGTCAGGAGCATATAGTCAAAACGCTGACAAATCAGATTACGTCGGGGCGCATAGGCCACGCGTATCTGTTTTGCGGTTCGCGCGGAACGGGTAAGACCACTACCGCCAAGATCTTTGCCAAGGCTATCAACTGCGAGCATCCCGTAAACGGTTCGCCGTGCGGGAAATGCGATACCTGCAAGGCTCTTTCCGATCCCGCCAATCTCGATATACTCGAAATGGACGCGGCGTCCAACAACAAGGTGGAAAACGTCAGAGAAATACGCGACAAGGTGCAATATCCGCCCGTTGCGGGTAAGTACAAAGTCTATATCATCGACGAAGTACACATGCTTACGACCGAGGCTTTCAACGCGCTTTTGAAAACGCTTGAAGAACCGCCCGCGCACGCCGTATTCATTCTCGCGACCACCGAACAGCACAAGTTGCCCGCGACCATTCTGTCGCGCTGTATGCGCTTTGACTTTAAACTCGTTTCCGATAAGCTCATCGCCGAAAGGATAGAAAAAATATACCGCGAGGTAGGCAAGGATTACGAAAAGGAAGCCGTTATGCGTATTGCCGCCGCGGGCGAAGGGTGCGTAAGAGACGCGCTTTCCATAGCCGACCTTTGCCTATCCTATAGCGGCGAAAAGTTGACCTATAACGACGTTATCGACGTTTTGGGCGCTTCCGACAACACTACGACTTACAAGCTTGCCGAAGGTATTTTTTCGGGGCAAACGAGCGTCGCCGTATCGGTTACGGAAGAGCTGTGCGCGTCGGGTAAAAGCGTGGCGCTTATGTGCAAGGATATGCTCAACGTCCTTCGCGACGTCCTTATCGTCAAAACTTGCAAAAATTACGCGGAGATACTTTCTCTTCCGCAGGGCGAACTCGATAAGCTCAAAAAACTTTCCGAGACGGCTGACGAACACAGGCTTTTAAGGATACTCGAGATATTTTCTTCGCTTGAAAACGAGCTTAAATACAGTTCGCACCCGAGAGTTATATTCGAAACGGCCGTATTAAAAGCCTCCGCTCCGCAGGAAGATTACGATATAGACGCGTTGCTTTCACGCATTTCAAAGCTTGAAAAAGAGCTTGCCAACCTTCGCGAAAACGGGGTAAAAGTGCCCGTATACGTCGATAAACGGCAGTTTTCGGACGAGCAGGCGCCGCTAAATAAGAGTGATGAAAAGATCGACGAAGTTCCCGCCGATGAAAACGCGGTGACGGTCGACGAAAGTGATAACGCTCCGTCTATTAGCGAAGAGATCGCACCCCCCGAAGATACGGGAGCCGATACCGACGCCGATACCGACGAGCCGACTTATTACGACGACGAAGAAGTCGACGGCCCCGCCGATACGAGCTTCGACGACTTTTTGAACCGCGATCTTGCGTCGGAAGATTACTACGAGCCGACCGGACCGGTCGAAGGGCAGATACCTTTCGATCTCGACGCGCCGACTGCCGTTTCCGCACCCGAAAAAAGCGAAACGGTAATAAAGCAGGCGGAACAGCCGCAGCCGAAAGCGGAAACACCTCAGATCAAAAGCGTGGGCGAGATCAACGTGAACAGGCTTTGGGGAACGCTTTTAAGAAGACTTCGCGCAGACAAGAATATAATGCTGTGGATAGCCTGTCAGGACGCCGAACCGAAGATATCGGGCAATAAATTGGTCATATCGGTCGAAGGCGAAAACGAATTGAAATTGCTTTCAAAGCCGGACAACACAGCGATAATAAAAAAGATAGTTTCCGAAGAATACGATCTTCAGATAGAATTCGGCATCATCGGCGAAACGGCGGACGAGTTTGACGAGGACGTCGAAAAGGTCAAAAAGGCGCTCGGCAAAGTGGAAGTCGTCGATTGATATTTTTCGGCGGCATTTGGCGAAAATCGTCGATAATCGACCTATCGGGGGGCTTTTCGTCGAAAATAATTGATTTTGACAAAAAAATAAACGGATATATAAAGGAGATAACGTTATGGCATACGGCAGAGGCGGTTTCGGCGGTTACGGCGGCGGAAACCAGATGCAACAGCTTATGAAACAGGCGCAGAAAATGCAGGAGGATATGCAAAAGGCCAACGAAGAGCTTGACGAAGCTCGCTTGGTCGGCGAATCCGCGGGCGGCGCGGTCAAAGTGACCGTCAACGGCAAAAAGGTGTTTATGGGCGTGAATATCGATCCCGCCGTCATCGATCCCGACGACGCGGAAATGCTCGAAGACCTTATTACCGCCGCGTTCAATTCGGCTGCCGAAAAGGCGGATAAACTTTACGAAGAGAAGATGGGCCCGTACGCTAAAATGGGCGGAGGCTTGTTTTAATGAACGTTTTTATCGAGCCGATAGCAAAGCTCATAAATAAATTTTCCACGCTTCCGGGCGTCGGCTCGAAAACTGCGCAGAGATACGCTTACAAGATAATTTCCATGAGCGAGGAGGATGCGGAGGAGTTTGCCGCCGCTATTATCGAAGCCAAGCGTAAAGTGCATTATTGCTCCGAGTGCGGGAACTTTACCGACGAAGACGTGTGCGAGATATGCAAAAACCGTTCCAAGGAAATTATCTGCGTCGTCAAAGAGCCTAAAGACGTTCTCGCGCTTGAAAAAGCCGATCGCTTTAGCGGCGTCTATCACGTTCTTCACGGCACGATAAACCCCATCGAGGGCATAGGGCCTAACGACATAAGGATAAAAGAACTATTGTTGCGGCTTTCGGACGGCGTTACGAAAGAAGTCATCATGGCGACCAATCCCGACGTCGAAGGCGAAGCTACGGCTATGTATATAGCAAAGCTTGTAAAGCCGCTCGGGATAAAGGTCACGAGGATAGCTCACGGCGTAGCCGTCGGGCAGGATATCGAGTACGCCGACATCGGCTCGCTTTCACGCGCCTTGACCGACAGAAGAGAATTATAAAATATTTTTCCGACGGCGGTCGGTCGTTTTCTTTTATATAATTTGAAAAGACGGCGGAAACTACCTGTCCCCGTCTTTTAGCTTGCGTTTAAACGGCGATTTCATTTATTGAAAAGGTGTTTTCGGAGATGATTTTTCAGTATTGCCACAAAGTTTGCAAACAATGTGGAAATACTTGTGTTTTTTAAGATAAATGCATAATAAAATTGCGTTAAAAGCACGAAAGCGCATATTTTAAATTATCGAAATTTCTGCCGTATATGCGAGATTTTGACGGGTTTTTAAATTTTTTCAACAAAAAACGCTTATGCCGTTTATAACGTTTGACATATATGGATTTATTTGATATTATAGTCGTAACGCCGTTATTTTAGAATTGTTATTACGGTGTTTTCGTAGGTGGAATATGAAAAAGGGTGCGGGCGTTTTAATGCCCGTTTTTGAACTGCCGAGCAAGTACGGAATAGGTTCTTTCGGCAAATGGGCTTACACTTTCGTCGACTTTTTGAAAAGGGCCGGCCAAACATATTGGCAGATGCTGCCGCTCGTTCAGACGGGCTACGGCGACTCGCCTTACCAGACGGTTTGCGATATTTCCGGCAACCCGTATTTTATCGATCTCGAGATCTTGCGCGGTAAAAAACTGCTTACTTACCGCGAAGTTGAAAACGCTATCGAAAAGTCCGACCTTATAGATTACGGCAAATTATACAGTGAACGTTACCCGCTTTTAAAGAAGGCTTTTTCGCGCTTTGATAAGAACGACCGTTCTTTCCGCGCTTTCGTCAAAAAGGGCGATTACGTCGATTACGCGCTGTTTATGACGCTTTCTTCGGCTTTTGAAAAGCCGTGGTACGAATGGCCCGACGAGTATAAGAAAAGGGATAAAGCCGCGCTTGACGATTTTGCCGAAAAGAACAAAAACGAGATATTATTCTGGCAGTTTTTGCAGTATGAGTTCTGGGAACAGTATCGCGCGCTCAAAAAATACGCCAATTCCAAAGGGATAAGCATAATCGGCGATCTGCCGCTTTACGTTGCTCACCACTCCGTGGACGTATGGACATCGCCCGAAAACTTTATGCTTGACGACGATTATATGCCCAAAAAGATCGCAGGCGTTCCGCCCGATTATTTTTCCGAAGACGGTCAGCTTTGGGGCACGCCCGTTTACGACTACGATCGTCAGACCGAAGACGGCTTTGCTTTCTGGAAAAAGCGTATGGCGCACGCGGAAAGCGTTTTCGATCTCGTGAGGATAGACCATTTCCGCGGGCTTGACAGATTCTGGGCGGTGGACGCGGGCAGCGATTCGGCACGTAACGGCGAATGGTTAAAAGCCCCCGGCAGAGAATTGTTTGCCGCTATCGGCACCGAAAAGGTGCTTGCGGAAGACCTCGGCATACTCGACGACGGCGTTATTTCTTTGATGACCGATCTGAAAGTTCCGGGAATGAAAGTTTTGTCCTTTGCGTTCGACAGCGGTGAAGACAATCTGTATCTGCCGTGGAACGTGACGGAAAACTCCGTCGTATACACCGGTACGCACGACAACGATACGCTTTTAGGCCACTTCAAAAGCCTTGACAAAGCCGAACTCGAACACGAAAAACAGCTCGTCAAAAAGTCGCTTACTTATCTTGGGATATTCCGTAACGTTTCGGGCCTTTATTCCGTTTGCGACGCCGTTATCGATATCGCGTTTGCCTCCAAATGTCGCGTAGCCATAGTGCCTATGCACGATCTTTTAATGCTCGGCAGCGAATATCGGATTAATTGTCCCGGCAGTATGGGGTGCTGGCGCACGAGGATAAAAGAAAGCGTTCTGACCGATACTTTAGCTTCGCTTATCAAGCGCAGGACCAAACGTTTCGGCAGGTGACAAAACGGTGAAAACGCCAGATAACGGGCTTATAGGGCAACTTTTTTTTGACGATGACGGATGCAACGAATGATACTTTCATCGTCACGATCTGTTTCTTTGATCAAAAAATAGTGTTTTTATACGTTGATGATTGCGGCACGCGAAAATTTGCGTGCCGCTTTATACTGCCGCTCGCGAACGTGGTCCGCCGGATCATTCGATTAAGAGTTGTTGATAGTATATATATTTTAACAGTAAAGATAAAAATCGTTGACTATCGTTTTAATATATGCTAAAATTGACGAGTAGTTTTTTAAAAGATAAACGCCGCTTGAACTCGGCGCGATAAACGGGTACTATGGAAACGAGAAAGAAACGATTTAAAGACAGAAAAGACGGTTATTACGTTTACGACCTTGACAGCATGCACAAATTCATGCCGTATCTTTTGCCCAACCGTGCAGACAACGAGGCCGTATTAAAGGCCCGTTTCGATATGACGAAGGCGATGGAATATCTTGCGGTAAAAAATTCCGTTCCGAGTGAAGACGGGTTCAAATACACCATATTCCATCTGTTTTTGGCGGCGGTTGCCAAAACGGTATATCTTCGTCCTCTGTTAAACAGATTTATTCAAGGCAGGCGCGTTTACGACAGAAAATTCATGTCGTTTTGCTTTATCGTCAAAAAGAAATTTTGCGACGGCAGCAACGAGGCGGTCGCCATTATGAAACTCGGGGAAGACAAAAGTCTTTCGCCGATAGAAGAGGTGCACGACAAGATACACGATATCGTCTACGATATACGCGTAAACAACAAGACCGATTCGACTACGGGCGTTTTGGATAAGCTCACAAAACTGCCGCGCTTTTTGCTGAAATTCGTGACCTGGTGCCTTATGACGATGGACTATCTCGGTATAATGCCAACGTCTCTTATGAAGGACGATCCTTACTACACGACCGTGTTTTTGACCAATCTCGGTTCCATAAAGATGGACGCCGATTATCATCACCTTGCCAACTACGGCACCAATTCAATTTTCGCTATAGTGGGCGAAATGAAAAAGCGCCCATTCTTTAACGACGACGGCACTTACGAAATGAAACAGTCCGTCGATCTCGGGCTGACGATAGACGAGCGCATCGCCGACGGCGTGTATTTTGCAAAATCGATAAAAGTTTTGCAAAAAATAATAGAAAACCCAGAACTGCTCGACAGACCTTACGACGAGGAAGTCGAAGTGGGCGACGTCTGCGGCAAACCCGCGTTTTCCGACCTTTCCAAAGCCGAATAAGCGGCGATAAACTTAAAAAGCACCTGTTTTTTAACATATCCGGCGCCGATAAAAGGCGACGGGGGATATAATCAAAACGGTCGTCGTCGGGCTTTGGATCGGCGAAATCGATACCTTCGGGAGAACGTATGGCTGAAGAAAAAAACGCCCCGTGGCTCAAAAACTACGGAACGGTAAAATTTCATCTCGAATACCCTGACGCGTCTATGGCGGACGCCGTTTTTGCAGTCGCGGACGAAAGCAAAAAAAGGACGGCGCTATCCTGTAAGGGGAAGAAGATAGATTATAAAACGTTCAAAGAAAAGGTCGTTTTGACGGCAAAAGCTTTTACCGCCATGGGTATCAAGCCGAAAGATATCGTTACGATATGTATGCCCAATCTTTTCCAGACGGTCTATGCGATATACGCGCTCAACTATATCGGCGCGGTCGCATCGATGATACACCCGCTTTCCGCCGAGGAAGAGATAGCGTATTATCTTAAAGAAGTCGGCTCGTCGGTCATTATGACGCTCGACACGTTTTATAATAAGATAGTCGAAGTCGAAAAGATAACGCCTATTAAAACTGTACTGTTAACGGGCGCTGCGGACGAACTCGGTTTTGTCAAAAAGTCCGCCTATAAGCTTGTTAACGGCAAAAAACGTTGCAATTTTACGCCCGCGGCGAACGTTATCGAATGGAAAAATTTCATAAAATCGGGCAAAGAAATAAGTAGTTTAAAGCCTTATCATCTCGATAAAGACGAACTTGCCGTGATACTATTCAGCGGCGGCACTACGGGGACGACCAAAGGGATAAAGCTTTCGAGTTATAATTTCAACGCGCAGGCTCTCCAGACGGCGAATATGTGCGCGAAAGATATCCCCGGCAAAAAGATGCTTGCGGCGATGCCGTGTTTTCACGGTTTCGGCCTGGGCGTGTGCATACATACGGCACTTATAATGGGTGCGGAGTCGATGCTCGTGCCGCGTTTCAACGTCAGAGAATACGCCAAACTCATAAAAAGGTATAAGCCTAACTATATTGCGGGAGTTCCCACGCTTTACGAGGCTTTGACGCGCGACGACTATTTCGATAAAGTCGACTTAAGTTGCCTTATGGGCGTGTTTTCGGGCGGCGACAAGCTGACGGTGGACCTTAAACGCCGTTTCGATAAATTCCTTGCCGACCACGGCGCGACGGTGAAGATCCGCGAGGGTTACGGAATGACCGAGTGCGTTTCGGCAAGCTGTTTAACGCCGTATAACAAGGAAAAGGAAGGAAGCATAGGGTTTCCTTTCCCCGATACCTATTTCACCGTATGCAGCCCCGCCACCACGAACGAACTTAAATTGGGCGAAGTCGGGGAATTGTGTATCAAAGGCCCGTCGGTCATGCTCGGATATTTTAACCGCCCCGACGAGGACGCGATAACGCTTTTAAAGCACGACGACGGCGATATATGGCTCCATACGGGCGATCTCGGTTATATAGACGAAGAAGGTTACGTTTATTTCGTTCAGCGGCTCAAACGAATGATAGTTACGAGCGGTTATAACGTATACCCGTCGCAGATAGAGAGCGTGCTCGACAGCCACGAAGCCATCAACTGTTCGTGCGTTATCGGCGTTAAAGACGCTTATAAAATGCAGAAGGTGAAAGCTTTCGTCGAACTTAAAGACGGCCGCGAACCGACCGAAGCATTAAAAAACGGTATTCTGGCATATTGTAAAAAGCGCGTGGCCAAATACGCCATGCCCAAAGAACTCGAATTCAGAAAAGAACTTCCGCGAACGCTCGTAGGCAAAGTCGCGTACAGCGTTCTCGAAAAAGAAGAAGCCGAAAAATCCGACGTAAAATGAGTTCATAACAGCTTAAAAGCCGAAGGCAGGTCAAAACTATCGACCGTAAGCCTTCGGCTTTATTTTTTTTATAGGGTGATTTGCGGCGATAACCGCCTTATAGGCGGACTAACGCGTTTATATTGGGCAATAAAAGCGCGGTATATCAGGCGTTGGTGTCGGTTATTGCGGTAAAGACGATCGACTGATTGTAATCGCCGAATTTTTCGCCGAAGACGTTAAACCCGCCGAGGTGTTCGGCGTTTTCTTTTACGGCGATGGTAAAAGTCGTGCGGTTGCCGTTTTCAAGTTTAAGGTCTTCTATCGTAACTCGTTTATTTATAAGTTCGCCGTTTAAATAAACCCCGCTCTTTCTGACGCTGACGGTGGTAAGCAAGCCGTACTTCGTGCTTTCCGAAAACCACCAGTACGGCGTGAATTTGCCGTAGCGGTCGCCGAAGTCCCCCGGACAAGTCCAGGTGCAAAGCTCCACGTCGTTGATATAAAACGTTATGTCGGAAGGGTAATTGTTGTTGTACCCGTGCGCCTCCGAGCACAGTTCCATTGAAAACGACACTTCGGCAAGGTCGTCGCCGATGGCGTACGCATTCGAGATCGCATATTTGAGATAGCCGCAACGTTTCGTCCAGATTATCTGCGCGGAATGCCGTTCGGGGCAGAATAATTCGTTGGGCCTGTCTTCGTTGATGAGAGCCTCCTCGTTCGCCATGCCGCAGGCTTTATCGAATTTCGCGTCTACATAGTCGCCGATGGGGATATTGACGACGTGCGGTATTTTTTTAACCGATTCGTTGGGCATGCCGAAAAATTGCAATAATATGAATTTATAGCGCGAAAACGTATAAACTTTCAGTTTGCCTTTGCCTTTCGTGGAGTTTTCGGCCATGATAAGGTGCGCCTCTTCGAGCACCTTCAAATGGAACGCCGCGGACGAAAGTTGCAGGTCGAGACTATCCGCGATTTGCGACAAAAGTCTCGGTTTTTGCATCAAAAGCCGCATTATTTCTATCCGTATCGGCGAGGACAGCGCCCTGCCGAGTAAGGCAAGGTCGTTGGATTCTTCAGCCGACTGAACGTTGATGAACTTTACGAAAGAACCTTCTTGCAAATAATCGTTTAAATTCATATCGTAACTCCTTAAAAAGTTTCAACTGTATTGTAACATTTTTATCTCAACCTTGCAACATTTTACACTTGACGTGAAGAAATTTTGGCGATATAATTTTAAGTGGAATAGATAATTTATTAGCGCAGACTTTAGACCGCGAACCGCTTGCCGCAGGTCTAAGGCAATGCGCAATTATCAATTCGCAATAGTCGACCGCAAATTTTGATAGTCCTCAAAATTTGCATATCAAAGCGTTCGCTTTGATACATAGTCGACCGGAATTGCTATGCAATTTAACGCAGGCTCGGTCGGTCGATTTGTTGTCGGTCTGCGCCAAGCGGTCAGAAAACAAAAAGTATCGATAAAAAATATTTAAAAGGAGATATAAACCACATGAAAAAACGCTTTGTCATTGTAACTTTGATTCTGGTTATGATCGCAACGCTCACTCTCGCGGCATGCGGCAAAAAAGACGACAAGTCTTCGACTCCGTCGGAAACGTCGGTCAGTTCCGTAATGCCCGCGGACAGCTCGTCTTATGAGGCTCCCGCCTCGTCTGAGGCAGGACAGCCCGCCGCTACGACGTACGCGGTCACGTTTGATTTGAGCGGCGGCACGGGCGAAGTTCCCGCAGAAGCTTTAAAAGAAGAGGGTGAAACGTTCTATTTGCCCGAACAGGTTCCGCAAAAGGAATACTGTTCATTCGTCGGCTGGCAGTACGGCGGCGAGATCTATGCCGCGGGCGCGCGCTTTATAATGCCCGCAAACGCCGTAACCTTCACGGCGATCTGGCAGGAAAACGATCCTTCGTTCGGCGCGGCGAGCTATACGTACGACCGTCTCGGCGGCGGAGACCTTGAACTCCCGCTCGACCTTCAGGGCGCCAACCTCTATATGCTCGAGATAGACGACGAATCGGTCGCGGGCGTGCACTTTGATTACGACTACGATAACGGATGTCTCGTGATCGTCGAAGAATACGTTTTGTCGCTCACGCTCGGCGAGCACACCGTCAAAGCAATAACCGACGGTCTGACCGAGGCGGCAACTTGCGCGCTCACTATCGAAAACTCCGTCGCTACGGAATTTGACCAGACGACGACCAAGACCGTCGACGTAGCCAAAGAGACGGGCGCAACTTTCACTGTCGATTACAACGGCACGAGCGTTATCTCTTTAAAATCGGGCAGCGTTACCGTTCCCGCCGAATATTATTCGCAGGGCGAAAACACCTTGACCGTCAGCTCCGAATGGCTCAAACGTTACAACGGCGAGGCTGCTCTCACCGTCGAACTTTCCAATCACGACAGATACGGCTTCACGGTACTTAACAACGTCATATTCTACACCGATTACGATGTTACCACCATTCACAACGAATATTTGTCTACCGTAGGTCACAATTCGCTTTACCAGTTTGCGACCGTAAACAGCATAGCGCTCGTATCCGCTCCCGAAAATTCGGGCATGAGCGGCAGAGTGTTCAGATTTACCCCGACCGCCGAAAACAATACTTTGGAAGGCGGCTTGTACGGCATTTATACTTTAAGGAACAGCGATTTCAATTCCACCTGGTACAACGTGAACTATAAGTCGAACAAGACTTATATCATAAGTTTCGACTATATGACCGAAAACGTTCAGGGCGACGTTTCCTTCTCTTTACGCGGCCATCCCGCCACCTGGAAGGAAGACCTCGCCGCCGACAATATGCCGCACTCCTGCGTTCGTATCGTTAAGGGTTCGGATATCGGCAACGGCACGATGATCTACGCCAAACTCAACGAAGGCGCTTGCGCATATTTCGACAACTTCTCCGTTATCGAGGTCGACGACGTTCCTACGCTCGCCGCAAGCGGTAACTACTCTGTCGGCTCGGGCGAATACGTTATGAGTTTTGATTCCAAGGGTTACGCTTACACCGTCGAACTTGACGGCAACCCCGTTTCCGCTACGGAAGATTCTTCCTTGAAGACGTTGACAATTCAGGGGAGCGTGCTCGATACTCTCGAAGCAGGCGTTCATACCGTTTCCGTTATATCCCCCGCTTTGAGAATAAGCGTTTCCTTCTCCGTCACCGACGACCGCGTAGCCGAGTTTACCTCGCTCGACGCAAATTATTATTATGAAACGCAACTGCCCGTAAAGCTTTACGGCTCGTTTGATAGCAGCATTACGCTCGTTTCCTTGAAACAGATCGAAAAGATCTTCGACGACGGCTATCAGGGCGGCTGGAGCTTTGCTCACAACAACACCGCGAAAAATTACAAAGAATACGCGACTTTGACCACCGGCCTTGACGGCACGGGCTATCTGACTCTTTCCGCGGAGCTTTGCAATATGCTCTGGGGAACGACCGAGTTCGAGGCAGAGTTCAACAACGGCGCTATATCGACTTTCTCCGTCACCGTTCCCGACGTACTTATGTATTCGGACTACGATAACACCACCATCAAAGGTTGGTTGAACGGCGACGAGAACCGCGCCAACACCCCGCTTTCTTCGGGCTTTGAAGGCACCGCCGCTGTGAACGAAGAAAACGGCGATAAGGCTTTGTACATAACTTCCGCTGCGGGCGGCGACACCTGCTACTTCAATATCAGGATGCACGCTCACCCGTGGGAATGGTACAACGCTTTCGGCGACGCGCAGCACATGTACAGGGTAAGCTTCGAGTACAAGATCTCGGGCCTTGCGCAAGACTCCGTTTATTTCTATATAATGTCTATCGAAACCGAGGATAAAGGAACTAACTTCTTCGGTAATTACGACGCGCTCGATCACGTTTCCTACGACCATTATCATAAAGTACGCTTCAATCTCATCGCCGACGGCGAAGTCCACACTCTGGATACGGGTTGGTTCACCTGGCACGCCGACCTTCGTATGATGAAACTCCAGCTTCCCTCTTTTGCGGCGGCAGACGGTAAGTTCGTCATGCTCGACGATTTCAGATTGTATTCGACGGCGAAAGTAGAAAACTTCCTCTCGTCGTTAGGCGATTATCAGGTAGCGCAAAGCGAAGCTTTCGGCTTCACCACCACCGAAACCGTCAACGCCGTTTACGTCGACGGTAACGCCATGACCTACGCGGCAAGCGGCAATACTTATACTCTCGACGCCGCCGCGCTCGACGCTCTCGCTTCCGGTAAGCACACGCTTTCGGTCGACGTAGGCAAGGTCGTAATGAAAAAAGACTTTATGGTGGCCGACAACCGCGTTGCCGAGCTCACCGAGACCACCAAGAACGTCTACTACGGAATGGGCGACGTCACTTTGGCTGGCACGTTCGAGAACCTCACCGTCCTTTCCGTAAGGCGTAAGGGCGCCGACGATAGTTGGGACAATGCTTACAATAACCCCATTGCCGTAAATACGTCTTACGTCACCGCTAACGAAAACGGGCTCGTCATTTCGGGAACGCTCATCGACAAACTTTACAGAACGAGCGTTATTTCCGTCACGTTCGACAACGGCAAGACCGTCTCGGCTACTCTTGAAAGCAATATCCGTTTCTTTACCGATTACGACGAGACCAACGTCTTTATCAACCTTCCCGGCAACAGCGTCGTCTGTCAGGACAGAAACATGATAGATATCGTTGAAGTAAACGGCAACCACTATCTTAAATATATGCCCGAAAACGCCGTACTCGGTCACTCGACTGCGGCTTTGAATGGTAACGGGACGGATAACTTCTGTTTCACCGTCGATAACCGCAACCTCGGCAGCTACAACTGGTACGACTGGTATCCTACCGTCGGCGGTAAGTTGATAGTTTACTTCGACTATGAAGCGGTCGTCGGCGAAAAGACGCCAAACTATCAGTTCCGTTGGCAGGATGCGTCGGGCACCTGGCACGTTACGGCATTAACGGGTAGCGGTCATTTCTATATCGAATTCAACGAAAGAAACGTCAAACACTTCGGTATCAACTGCCCCGCTTCGTCGATAAACGACGTTTCCGGTACCTACCTTCTCATTGACGGTATCGGCTTCGGTGAATATTACAACCTTTCGTTCGGCGCTTCCGCAGACTATAAGCTCGGCACGGGCGACTACGCTATCCCGTTCGACGCGAAGGGTATTGCTTATACTCTTACGCTCGACGGCGCCGCGGTCTCCGCAACGTACGATGACGGCGCGAAGACTCTGACTCTCGCCGCCTCCGTCGTCAACGCGCTCGCGGCAGGCAATCACACCGTATCGGCTACGACGGTATTCGGCACGGAAGAATACACCTTCACAGTAGTTGAGCGTCAGGCCGTTTTGAGCGACCTTTCGGCAACGTATTATTACGAGACCAAGGACGAAGTCGTCCTTAACGGTAATTTTGACGACACCATTGAGATAACCTCCTTAAAGCAGGTCGAAAAGAACTACGACGGCGGCTATCAGGGCGGCTGGAGCTGGGCGCATAACGATACCGAAAAAGATTACAAGGCGTACGCCGACTTGACTACGGGCGCGAACGGATACGTTACTCTTTCGTCGGAACTTTGCGATATGCTCTGGGGCACGACCGAGTTCGAGATAACTTTCGATAACGGCTCGTCTTATACGTTCGCAATAACGGTTCCCGACGTACTTATGTATTCGGACTATGACAACACCACCATCAAAGGTTGGTTAAACGGCGACGTAAACCGCGCCAACACCCCGCTTTCTTCGGGCTTTGAAGGCACCGCCGCGGTAAACGAAGTAAACGGCGACAAGGCTTTGTACATAACTTCCGCTGCGGGCGCCGACATCTGCTACTTCAACATCAAGATGCACGATCACCCGTGGGCTTGGTACAACGCTTACGGCGACGCAAACCACTATTACAGAGTGAGCTTCGAGTATCAGATCTCGGGGCTTGCGCAAGACTCCGTATACTTCTTTATAATGACGGCGAACGAAGACCTTGACGCGTCCAACTTCTCCGGCAATTACGATTCTGCTACACCTATCAGCGATTATTATCAGCTGCGTTGGTATCTGACCTGCGACGGCGAAACGCACACCTTGGATACGGGTTGGTTCACCTGGAACGGCAATCTCCGTATGATGAAGGTACAGCTCCCCGGCTTTGCCGCGACCGACGGCACTTACGTTATGTTCGACGACTTCAGATTATACGCCACCGATTCTTACGGCGGTATGCTTTCGGGCCTTGACGGTTTCGTGGTCGGAACGACGACGAGCTTTGCTTTCGACACGACCGCTCCCGTTACCGCAATAACGGTAGACGGCAACGCGATAGCTTACGCAAACGAAGGTAACACCTATTCTCTTTCGACGGAAGCTTTGGCGATGCTCTCGCTCGGTGATCATACGCTTGCCGTAACGACCGACAAGATGGTGATAAAGAAAGTCTTTGCCGTCTCCGACGACCGCGTGGCCGAACTTACCGAAACCTCGAAGAGCGTTTCATATGGCGGCGGCGACGTAACGCTTGCGGGATCTTTCAGCGATAACCTTACCGTCGTTTCCGTAACGCGTAAGGGCGCGGACGATAGTTGGGACGCAAGCTACAATACCCCCGTTGCGGTCAGTACGTCTTATATCACCGTTACCGAAAGCGGACTCGTTATTTCCGAAACGCTTATCAACAAGCTTTACAGAACGAGCGAGATAGCCGTTTCGTTCGATAACGGCAAGACGGTTTCGGCTACTCTTGAAAGCAATATCCGTTACTTTACCGATTACGACGAGACCAACGTCTTTATCAACATTCCCGGCAACAGCGTCATCTGTCAGGACAGAAACATGATAGATATCGTTGAGGTTGACGGCGGTCACGCTATGAAGTATATGCCCGAAAACGCCACGCTCGGCCATTCGACCGCGGCTATAAACGGCAACGGAACGGATAACTTCTGTTTTACCGTCGATAACCGCAATCTCGGCAGCTACAACTGGTATGACTGGTATCCGACGGAAGGCGGAAAGCTGATATTCTTCTTCGATTATCAGGTAGTCGCGGGCGATAAAAATCCCAACTATCAGTTCCGTTGGCAGGACGCGTCGGACACCTGGCACGTTACCGAGCTTACTGGCAGCGGTCGTTTCTATATCGAACTCGATGAAAGAAACGTCAAACACTTAGGTATCAACTGCCCCGCTTCGTCGATAGACGACGTTTCCGGCACTTACCTTCTCATAGACGATATCGGTTTCGGCGAAATCGAATAACGATCTGTCTTTGTTCGGGCGCGACCTTGCGGTCACGCCCGAACGATATTGATAACTTAACAAAGAGAGGCGATTATTTTGAAAAAAACGATCAGATCCTTAACCTTTATATTGATCTTTGCGTTCACGGTATTTGCGGGCGTAAAGACCGTTAACGCACAAACTCAATACGAGGTGGACGGGTGGCGTAAGACCGTGACTTTCGATACGGAGGACGATACAAATCAGTTCGCCCTGTTCACCGAGTTCGACAAGAGCCCGTTTTATATGGACGGCAGGCTGTATTTCTGGACGCTTGCCGAACAAAAGGCCATCTTTACGCAGAGAAAATATAACGATTTGGACGTTTCAGCCGATTTCGGCACGATAAACGATCACGGCAAGTTCGACGTCGGCTTTTACGTTCACGCCAACAAAATCGGCAGCGCAATGGACAATATAGACGCTTGGAACGTCAATCTCGAGCGCGGCGCGGACGACAAGACGTATAACTTAAGATTGCACCGCTTTTATAATAAGAGCTGGGTAGGTTACGTTACCGAGGCAGCGGGGATAAAGCTCCCGATGAACGAGGTACACCTTCGCGTCGTTGTAAAATCGGGCACTTTGTACGCTTTCGTCAATTACGAGAGCCGTCCGAGACTTACTTATTATATCGGCGAGTCCGAAGGATACGTAGGGTTCCGTTGCTTTTATTCTCCCAACTGGGTGGATAATTTCTCCATCGTTGGCGAGGGCAACGCCATGAGCGAAGAGCTTTATGCGACCGTCAACGAATTAAAAGATTTCGATACCGCAGGGCTCACCGCAAAGAGCGCAGAGGCTATCGAAGCGGCAAAAGAGGCGCTTAACGACGCCGAAGGTCAATACAGGACCGAAGAGGCCGTAGCCGCCGCCGAAAAAGCTATAAATAAAGCCGTTATAAAGCGTACGGCGGACGAACTCGGCGCGCTTATACAAACAGCGGAATCGACGGTAAACGTCGGTTATACGGTCAACAGCTGGAACTCTTTGCAAGCCGTTCTTTCTATAAGCAAAACCGTCGATACGAGCGACGAGGAAGCCGTTTCCTATTGGGCAAATCGCCTTGAAAGAAAGCTCGCGCTTCTGGTTAGATACAAAAAGGAGGTTTAAAAGATGAAAAGAGTTATTGTTTCATTGGTGATAAGCCTCGTTCTCGCGGCGACGTTCACGCTTTCGGCTTGTTCGGAGGCGATCGTCGAACAAAACGCCGCTAACGTTTATACCGGAGGGAGGACCGCTGAAATGACCAAAACGCAGGAAGAATACGTCGAATACTGCGAAAATCTCGAAAATCTGCCCATAAGTTTCGTTTACGGTGACAGTTATTTCAAGGGCTTTGACAAAAACTATTTCGTCGAAACGAGCCGCACAGTTAAAGCGGAGCGTAACGGCGTAGTCACGACGGCAAAATTAAAACTGCGCGGCGACGTGCTTACCGTGACCGTGGAAACGGCGTTTTATAAAGATTATAACGCTTACGATTACACCGTTTATTTCGCAAACGAAAGCGGCGAAAACAGCAAGATATTGAAACACGTCAACGCCGCCGATATGGATATCGAGGGCTCGAACCCCGTTTTGAAAGGCATCAACGGCGATAACCCCGGCAATTACGCGCCTTATGAAAAGGATCTTAAAAACGCCGCCGTAAACTTTTATTCGTACCGCGGCAGAGCGACGCACCATCTCTTCCCGTATTTTAACGTTGAAACGGACGAAGGCGGCGCAATGCTCGCCATCGGCTGGGGCGGAACGTGGCAAGCCGATTTTTCTTACGATCAAACCAAAAACGCCACTCACTTTACGGGCACGGGTACGGTCGGCTTGTCCACCTACTTAAAGCCCGGCGAAACGGTCAGAACGCCGCTTATCGGCATCGTCAGATACTACGAGCGCGACGAAGATTCGGCTACCAACGCCTGGCGCCGCTGGGTGGTGGACTGCAATCTTCCGAGAAACACGGCAGACGGTGATGAATGCATACAGCCCTTCTCGCAGGTCAACTTCATGCTCGACACAGGCAGGCCCAACAGCGACGGAAGTATCTCCGAAGGCTACGACAGCTGGCAAAGGAGTCTTGACGCCTTCCTCGATAACGGGCTTTACGCCGACGTAAGGTGGTTCGACGCCGGTTGGTATATGGCGCCCAACGGCGGTTCGCCGACGTCCGATTGGTGGGGCACGGTCGGTACCTGGATAATAGATCCCAAAAAATGGCCGAACGATACCTTCCGCGAAAGCGTCGAATACTTCCACGATAAGGGCATGGACACCATGGTCTGGTTCGAGCCCGAACGCGTTACCGACCTTGCGAGCATGACAAGATACGGCTATAAGCGCGAATGGGTGCTTTCCGACCACGGCAACAACAATTACTATGTCAACAATCTCGGCAACGAAGAAGCTTTTTCCTGGACGCTTTCCCGCATACTCGATTTCTTTGAGCGGCACGATATAGATATGTACCGTGAAGACTTCAATATGGATCCCTATCTCTTCTGGAATATAGGTGACGGCTACGAGGGCAAAAACCGCACGGGCATAACCGAAAACCTCTATATGCAGGGCCATTACAGGCTGTGGGACGGGATCATCGAATACTGCAAGGCGCACGGCAAACGCCCGTACGTCGACAGTTGCGCTTCGGGCGGCGGCAGAAACGACCTCGAAACGCTTCGTCGCAGTATGAACTGTTTGAGAAGCGATACCGACCGTACCACTATCCCGAGAAGACTTGCGTTTACGTCTTCGGTCAGCAAATGGTTGCCGTTTACCGGCGCTTCCACCAACGAAACGGACGGCGCGCAGATAGCTACCGGTAATACCGATATCTACACTTTAAGGGCGACTTTCCTTGCCTCGCAGTATTATAACGCGCAGTGGTATATGGCGCCTTCCACCGTCAACTGGGCGGCGTTACGTCAAGGTATCGCCGAGTGGAGAGAATTCAATAAATATATTCTCAAAGATTTCTATAATCTTACGCCGTATCGCGGAGTCGATAACGACAAAGAATGGACGAGTTTTATGTACGTCGATACGGATACGAATTCCGCGGCATTGCAGGCTTTCCGTCAGAAAAACTGTCAGGAAGATACAGTAAAAGTACTCCTGAAAGGGCTTGATCCCGATACCGTTTACACCGTGCGCGATATCGACGGCGTGAACAGCATCCAACGCGTCCGCGGCAGAGCCTTGATGACTAACGGGCTTTCGTTGTACGCCGCAAACGCAAGGACCGCCATCGTTATCTATATCGAACCGGTCAAATAATAATTTATAACAGCTTAAAAGCCGAAGGCAGGTCAAAACTATCGACCGTAAGCCTTCGGCTTTATTTTTTGTTTTATTGGGTGATTTGCGGCGATAACCGCCTTATAGGCGGACTAATGCGTTTATATTGGGCAAAAAAATTATCGTCAGCCGTCGGTGTCGCTCGAGGCCCGTTACGGGCTTAACGATTTTTCTTGCTGCGTAATAAAAAGCGTCGATATTACTTTTACAATTAAACAATCGTTGATTTTTGCGCTGAAATATATTATAATAATTCAATAAAAGGTAAGTTTTTTGGCAATGGATACGGTAAAAGTCTGTTTTATCGACGTTGAGTTCGTCGAAAAAAACAAGTCGGCGATCACCGACTTTATAGATAAGGAAAGGCTGAAAAAAGCCGAAAGATATATCGACGAAAAGGACCGTCTGTTATCTCTCGGCGGAAGTTATCTTATCAAAAAATTCGTCGGCGATATTTATATCGACGACAACAAAAAACCGCGCTCGAAAAGCGTGTTTTTCAACGTTTCCCATTCGGGCGGCAAGGCGGCGATAGCAGTTTCGGCGGCAGGGGAAGTGGGACTCGATATCGAAAAGGACGCGCCCGTAAAAAGAAACTTGGTCGAATACTGCCTTTCGGACGCGGAGCTCGAGTCATTTAACGGCGGGCAGCCGTTTTTGAAATTTTTCGTAGCCAAGGAAAGCTTGGCCAAAGCCGACGGAAGGGGAATAAAAAGCGATATAAAGCTTATCCCCGCTCTTCCTTTCGACGGCGAAACTTATTACGACGGCAAGCGTTATTTCCGCCGTTCGGTGGCAACAGACGGCTATTTCGTTTCCGTAACGCTTAAAGACAAAGATTTTGAAATATCTTACGAAACGATAAAAAGCCTATAGATCTTTTCATATTCCAAAACCAAAAAACGGCGATAATCGACCTATACGGGCGTTTATCGTCGTTTTCGCGTTAAATTAAACTTGTTTATTTGTCGGAAGAAAAGACTGCGTGCAAAAGCTTTCTTACGCCGTAGGCTATCGGAATGTCTACGATAAACAGTACGGCGATAAATATCATCGCGGCGTAATGTTCGGCAAACGACAGCGGCGGCAATCTGAAAAGCGGGGTGACGGAAAGAACGAGCGCCCACAGCATAACGAGCGACGCGGTCGCCATAACGACCACCGTCCTGAATTTATCGAGAGGCATACATAGAGCCGTCAGAAACGCAAGCCCGCCGAAGGTGAGCGCGTAGACCGTCACGACTTCGTTTACCATAGGTTCGTTTAGCCCGAATACGCGCAGATTTTTAGCCAAAAGCACGTTGAAAAGCAATACGAAAGTCCCGGGGAGCGCGTTCGCAAGGACGGTATGTATGAACTTGCCTTTAACCCGTTCGTTATTGGGCTGAACGGAAAGCGCGAGCGACGGCAGGCCTATTATAAGCGATTCGAGCGCGAGCATATTGCCGGTCGTCAAAGGATAAGTCGTTCCGATAATTATCGACGCGAGCGCCAAAAGTATCGTGAACACCGTTTTCATAAGATACAGCGCCGACGAACGTTCGACGTTGTTAATGACCTTTCTGCCTTCTTTAACGACTTCGGGCATACAGTTGAAGTCGTTGGTCAGAAGTACGAGGTGGGCAAGGCTCCTTGTCGACGAGTTGCCCGAGGCGACTGTTACGGAGCAGTCTGCCTCCTTCATCGCAAGGATATCGTTCACGCCGTCGCCCGTCATGGCAACGCAAGCGCCGTTCGATCTTAAAGTCTTTATCAAAAGCGCTTTCTGCTCGGGCGAAACTCTGCCGAAGACCGTGTATTTTCCTGCCGCGTCGATAACTTCTTCGTCGCTTGCTCCCGCGAGCGAAACGTAGTTTTCGGCGTTATCGACGCCCGCTACCGCCGAAATATGGCTGACCGTTGCGGGATCGTCGCCCGAAATAACGCGGACGGAAACGTCGTTTTCTTTAAACCATTTTATGGTTTCGATAGCTTCGGGGCGCACGTTGTCTTCAAGGTAAACGAGGGCTAACGGCAGCGCCGAAGAAAAATCAGCCGTTTCGGACATTTCGCCGTCGTATTTGGCAAGAAGGACCACGCGTTTGCCGCTTGACGTCAGCGTTTTTATCTCGTCTGAAAACTCCGTCGGGAGATCTTTGCAAATAAATTCGGGCGCGCCGAGCATATATCCGCCAAAGTCTTTAAACGAGACGGCGGAAAACTTTCTCGCCGAGTTGAAGGGGATAACGGATAGCGTTTCGTACCTTACGTCGGAAACGAAGTGCTTTTTCAGAGCGCGGGCGGTGGGGTTGTCGTCGCCGAGAGCAAGCTCCATATTGGCTATAACATCCGAACGGTCGACGCCGTCGGGCGCAAATACGCCCGCGACTTTTAAATTGCCGTCGGTGATCGTGCCCGTCTTGTCAAGACATAAAACGTTGACGCGCGCAAGCATTTCAAGCGAATACATATCCTGTACGAGCGTGTTTTTCTTGGCGAGGGAGACTATCCCGACCGCAAGGGCGACGGTCGTTAAAAGGAACATTCCGCCGGGGATCATACCTATTATAACGGCGATGGTGCGCTTGATAGTCTCGGCTTTTAACGTAAAACCGGCCAATTGCGTCGAAAAGAAATTGTAGTTGATTATACCCGTGAAGACGGCAAGCGGAACTATCAGTATACCGACGACGTTTATTATCCGTTTCATCGTCCTAAGTAGTTCGGAATCGGTCTTTCGGAACTTCTTGGCTTTTTTGGCAAGTGTCTGAACGTAACAGTCGGCGCCGACTTTATCCACTCTTGCGACGACTTTCCCGCCGGTGACGAAACTTCCGCCGAGCAAAACGTCGCCCTCATTTTTTTTCACTGCGACCGATTCACCCGTCAAAAGCGATTCGTCGGTCTCGGCGCTACCTGAAATAACTATACAGTCTGCGGGTATCTGCTCGCCGAGTGATAAAACGACAACGTCGTCGAGTACGAGCTTCGATACGGGTACTTTAATAGCGTTTCCGTTTCGTATCGCGGTGGCGTAAGGCGCGGAAACGAGCGAAAGTTTATCGAGCGTGCGCTTTGCGCGGACTTCCTGAAAGATACCTATGCCGATATTTACGAGATAGATGATTATAAACGCGTAATTGGATAGCGGCGTGGTGGGCGTGTGTACCGTAAGTAACGTTATAAAGCACGCAAGACAAAGCAGGTTGTAAAACGTACACACGTTGTCGAAGACTATTTTCAGATAACTTTTTGAATTTTTGTTTTTAACGGCGTTGGTCTTGCCTTTTCGGGTGCGTTCGTAAACTTCGTTTTCACTTAGCCCGAACGCGGGATCGGCGTTTATCCTTTCCACCGTGATTTCGGTTTGTTTTTTCATATATGATACATTTTAGCAGAAATAGTTTCTTTTATCAAGTGATTGACCGTAAAATATCGGTTTTTGAGACGGAAGACAGCGTTTTCGTTTTTTAAAAAACGATAAAAAACGGCTTGACGGTGGACTTTTTTCGACAAAACGCCAAAAAATTATGAAAAAACATTTTTAATTAAGCCGTTAAAAATTGACATAGCGCGCGTTATTTGTTACAATGATATGCGTATAATTATGTATAAAATTTGAGCCAAGGCGATGATTTTACCGTTTCGGCTGCAAAGGAGATCGTTAAATGGAGAAAAAATATTCTTACGGCATTCAGGGCGTTTACGACGAAAAATCGCTTATCGATAACCTGAAAAAGGCAAACGGCGTTCTGGATTGCGGTATTGAGAACGACCGGTTATATTACGTTCTCGACGAGCACGCCGACGAATATTCCGTGTTACTCGAGGCCAACGAGCTGTGCGCGAAATACGGCGGGTTGCTTACTTTCGGCGACGAAGACGGCAAAGAGCAAGAAGTGTCCGAAGAGGCTGCCGACGGCGAAAACGGCGTAGAGGATGCCGACGGCGAAGCTTTAGAAGGCGAAACCGCCGAGACCGCCGCCGAGCCCCCGAAAAAGACCTTGAAATCCATCTTCGAGGAAGAGGAAGATTATTCCACGGTCGACAAGATAGTGACCAAGCGCAAAAAGACCAAAGGCGAAAACGTAATGAGAATAGTCGAGTGGTCTGTTTCGGCGATACTGCTTATCGTTTGTTTCTTTATCGAAGGCGAAGATTCGGGTTTCGGGCTAAAGAGCATTTTGAGCGTTCTCGCATTCGCTATCGGGGGCTACGAAATTTTCTACGCCGCCATTGCCGACCTTGCGCACAAAAAGATATTGAGCGAAACGGTCATAGTAACGTTACTTGCCGTTCTCGGCGCGCTTTTAGGTTACGTTTTACCTACGACGGCGCTCGTACTTGCGTTTTCGGCTGCTAAAACCGTCGAGTTCATCGCCGAAGGCATTACCGACGCGGTGGTCGACGAGACTTTTTATACGGGCAGCGTTGACGTAACGCTTTCGGACGGGCAGACGAAACACGTCGAAGCTTTGGCTGTCGGCGACGAAATGCTTTTAAAGGAATTCGACGTAGTTCCCTGCGACAGCGTGGCGCTTACCGAAACGAGGATAGACGCGTACGTTCCGCTCGGCGTTCCCGAAACTATCGTAAAAGAAGGCGAAGAGCTTGCCGCGGGTTCGGTCGTGCTTTCCAAAGAGGCTAAAGCCAAAGTCAAAGCGACCAACGCCGAAAGCAAGGTGTCCGTCGAAAAGAATAAATTCATCAAAAAGTTAGAAGATCATTCTCCCGTTCCCTATCCCGTAAAGATAATAAACTCCGCTATGATCGTATTGTGTTTTGCGGCGGCGTTCATAGTTCCCGCTCTTCTCGGCGGCGATTATATGCTCGGTTTAAGGATATGGGGGGCGCGCGCTATCGGCGTTATGGGCGCCTGCACGCTTATATACGCCTGGACGATGGGCGGAGCTTGCTTTAAAAACGCGCTCATCATCGCGAAAAGCCGTCGCATAGATTACGCCGACGTAAAGGCTATGGAGATTTTTGCCGACGCGAACAGTTTCGTTTTCAATTCTTCCGCGCTTACCGAAGACGGCAAAGTCAAAGAGGACGTTTACGGCTGTATGAACGAGCTTTTGTCCTGCGGGGTAAAGAGCGTTTCCACGGAGTTCGATAACGAACTGTCAAAAGAAGAGGCCGATAAACTCAGATTCAAACGCACCGAGGTCAAGAACGAAAAACAGGTGCTCGTCGGAAGAGACGTCACTTTAGGCGACGGTAAAGGTAAAATAGATATAGAAAGCGGAGAAATATCTTTCATTCCGCTCGCGTATAAACTCGCAAAGAAAGCCAAACAGCGCAAAGCATTAATAATCGTCGCGAAAGTGGTCGCGGCGGTGGCGCTGATAGTGGCTACGGTATTCGTCGGAACGGATACGATAAATCCCATATACTTCGGCGCGATGAGCGGCGGGGTAAGCGCGTTATCGGCGTTTTTGGTATTGTTGTCGGCAAAAAAGCCCGACTGAGATCGCACGCAGTATAGACTAAATAAATTCAAATTCAAGCAGATTTTCGGTATAAAATGAAACTTATCAGACTCTTGGCAAGATCGATAAGGGAGTATAAGAAAAACGCAATATTAACTCCCGTCTACGTTTCTTTGGAAGTAGTGGTCGATACGCTCATACCGTTTACCATGACGTATCTACTCAAATGCTTTCAAGGTGAAGGCCCGCTCGATCTCACGCCCATATTCATATACGGCGGGATAATAGTGGCGCTTGCTTTCGTGGCGCTTCTTTTAGGCGCGCTTTCGGGAATGCAATGCGCGATAGCGTCGAGCGGTTTTGCCCGCAACTTGCGAAAGGATATGTTCTATAGGATACAGACGTATTCTTTCAACAATCTCGACAAATTTTCCAACGCGTCGCTCATTACAAGAATGACTACCGACGTTTCTTTCGTGCAGCAGGCGTTTATGATGATAATAAGGATAGCCGTGCGTTCGCCGCTCGTTCTTATTTTCGCGGTCATAATGTCGGTCATCATCGGCGGGCCTATGGCGCTTATTTACGTCGGCATAATCCCGTTTATGGCGGCGCTGCTTATAATTATATTCGCGAATGCGTCCAAGCACTTCAAAAAGCTGTTCAAAAAGTACGATAAGCTCAATAACGTCGTCGAAGAAAACATTTCGGGAATGCGCGTAGTCAAATCCAACGTGCAGGAAGCTTACGAAACGGAAAAGTTCAACGAAACTTCGCAGGATATTTACAAGATATTCTCCAAGGCGCAAGGGATAGTCGTTTTGACGAGCCCCGTCATGCAGCTTTCGATGTACACCTGCATAACGCTCATTTTCTATTTCGGCGCGCACGCCATTTTGGGCGAAGGGATACTCGATCTCGAAGAGTTGAGCGCTCTTATTACCTACGCCATGCAGGTATTGATGAGCCTTATGATGCTGTCGATGATATTCGTACAGACGGTCATAGCCAAGTCTTCCGCTGAAAGGATATGCGAAGTGCTCACCGAAACGCCCGATATCGTAAACCCCGAAAACGCGGTCGCAAGCGTTGCCGACGGCAGTATCGATTTTGACGGCGTAAGTTTCAAATACGACGTTAAAGCCGAACTGAACAGCCTTTCCGATATAGACTTACATATCAAAAGCGGCGAGACCATAGGCGTTATCGGCTCGACCGGCAGCGGAAAGACCACGTTCGTCCAGCTGATACCGAGACTTTACGACGTCACCGAAGGCACTTTGAAAGTGGGCGGCGTCAAAGTTTCCGACTACGATATAAAGGCTTTGAGAAGTTCGGTGGCTATGGTCCTTCAAAAGAACGTGTTGTTTTCGGGTACGGTCAAAGAAAACCTTTTATGGGGTAAAGAGGACGCTACCGACGAAGATATAGCCCGCGCTTTAAAGATATCGGAAAGTTCCGAATTTATCGAAAAGATCGGCGGATTGGAAGCTCACGTCGAGCAGGCTGGCGCAAACCTTTCGGGCGGGCAAAGGCAAAGGCTTTGTATAGCGAGGGCCATTATCGGCAACCCGAAGATACTTATCATGGACGATTCGACTTCCGCCGTCGATATGGCGACGGATATGAACATACGAAAGGCTTTTAAGGACTTTATGCCCGACACCACGAAGATAATCATAGCGCAAAGAGTGGCGTCGGTCGCTTCGTGCGATCGTATCGTGGTAATGGACGGCGGCAGGATAAACGGCGTCGGCACGCACGACGAGCTTATGGAAAACAACGTCATTTACCGCGAAGTCTTCGAGTCGCAGAACAACAAAGGGGGTGACTTCGATGTCGTTACGAACTGAAAAACTCAAAAGTAAATCACGCCCCATGCCTATGATGGCAAAAGATCCGATGAAGACGCTCGGAAGATTGTTACGGTATATCTTCGTGCGGTATTGGTTCATATTCATAGTCGTTTTCGTATGCATACTGCTTTCGAGCTTTGCCTCCGTTCAGGCAAGTTCGATGATAAGCGATATCACGTCGGCGATAGACACTCAATTAAAAGTCAGGCTCGACGGCGGAACGGTGGATTATTCGGAGATAATGAAAATAATCCTCACGATGATAGCTATCTTTGCGGTGGGAACTGTCGCTCTGTTTGCGTATAACAGACTTATGGTGAAGATAGCGCAGGGCGTTTTAAGAGATATCCGACAGGATATGTTCGGAAAAATGCAGAGTTTCCCCGTAAGGTATTTCGACACGCATACTTTCGGCGAAACGATGAGCCACTTCACTAACGATACCGACGCGCTCGAACAGCTTATCAGCAATTCCATTCCGCAGATATTCAATTCGACGATGACGATAATTTTCTGTCTCGTTTCGATGTTCGTTATGAGCTGGCAGCTGACGCTCGTGGTGCTCGTCACCGTGTTCGCGATGTTCTTTGCGATAAAAGGCATCGGCGGCAAAAGCGCGAGATATTTTTCCGCGCAACAGCGTTCTTACGCTTTGTTCGACGGGTATATTCAGGAAATGCTGCAAGGGCAGAAAGTCGTAAAAGTATTCTGCTACGAAGAAAACAACGAAAAAGCCTTCGACAAGGTAAACGACGAATATTGTCACAACCTTACTCAAGCGCATAAATACGCCAATATATTTATGCCCGTAATGGCTAACTTAACTTACGTTCAGTACGGCGTTATAGCCATCGTCGGCGCGGTAATGGTCGCAACGGGGACGCTGCAGCTAACAGAAAACGTCATTTCCGGCACGCAGCAGACGGCGCTCGGCGTAATAGTTGCTTTCCTTGCTTTAAGCAGGACGTTCACGAGACCTATCAATATGGTCTCGCAGCAGTTCAACTCGATAGTTCTCGCTCTTGCGGGCGCGGAAAGGATATTCGAGCTTATGGATACCGAGCCCGAGACCGACAACGGCAACGTTACGCTCGTTACGGGTAAGTACGTCGGCGGCGTTTTTAAGGAAGGCGACGGCGATTATTATTGGAAAGTACCGACCGAAAACGGGTGTTCCTACGTTAAAACGGAAGGCGATATAAAGCTTGAAAACGTCAATTTCTCTTACGACGGCGTCAAGCCTATATTGAAAAACGTCAACGTATACGCAAACGTCGGTCAGAAAGTCGCTTTGATAGGCAAAACGGGCGCGGGCAAGACCACGATATCCAACCTTATCAACAGGTTCTACGATATTGACGACGGCGTTATCTATTACGACGGCATCGATATAAAGAACATTCGCAAAAAGGACCTGAGAAAAACTCTCGGCGTAGTGTTGCAGGAAGTCAATCTGTTTACGGCGAGCGTCAAGGACAATATCCGCTACGGCAACCCCGCCGCCACGGACGAAGAGGTCTACGCCGCCGCACGTCTTGCGCAGGCCGACGACTTTATCAGAAGGCTCCCCGAAGGTTACGATACTATCATAACGGGCAACGGCGCAAACCTTTCGCAGGGGCAACGCCAGCTTATCTCCATAGCCCGCGTGGCGGTCGCCGATCCCCCCGTGATGATACTCGACGAGGCTACCTCTTCCATAGATACGAGGACGGAAGAACTCGTTCAAAAGGGTATGGATAACCTTATGAAGGGAAGAACGGTGTTCGTCATCGCACACAGGCTGTCGACGATAAAAAATTCCGACTGCATAATGGTAATGAGCGAAGGAATGATAATCGAGCGCGGCAACCACGAAGAACTTATGGCTAAAAAAGGCGTTTACTATAATCTCAATTCGTCCAAATAATATAGTCTTCACGTAAAAAAATCCCGCCGAAAACGGAGACAAAAGCTTTTACACCAAAGATTTTTATTCTTTTTCGGAACAAACGGATATTCCGATTTGTATATATATAAGAAGCAGTAGAAGGTCTGTCGGCCCGAAAACGCTTTTTATATTAACGATAACGGCTTATCGCCGCGTCGCGTCGGATCGGAACGCTCCGTTCAGATCATACGTCGCCTTGCATTTTGCGGGGCAAATGCTTACGATATATGGATAAAAAGGTAAAGCGCGTAAATTCGCTTATCGTAAGAA
This sequence comes from Clostridia bacterium, assembly GCA_017616695.1. Lineage (GTDB taxonomy): Bacteria > Bacillota > Clostridia > Christensenellales > Borkfalkiaceae > UBA4636. The sequence goes on from JAFZXN010000041.1 coordinate 36,992, forward strand.
TTGCATACGGAGACGTTTCGGCGCTCGACGACCTTTTTACCGAGGTAGGCGGGTTGCTGTACGTTATCGCGCGCAGATACCTTTTCGATAAATCGCTTGCCGACGACGTAGTGAGCCGCGTTTTCGTAAAGATAGTCAAAGCTTCGCTCAATTTCGACGCGGATAAAAACGGCCTGAACTGGCTTATTAAATCGACCAAAAACGAGGCTTTAAACGAAAACGTCCGCTCGGGAAAATACCTTCCCGAACCCGACGAAAACCACAACGTCGCCGACGTTGTGACCGAAGAAGACCTTGCCTCCCGCTACGACGTTGCCGAGGCGCTCAAAAAGCTCGACGAAAAGGAAAACCTTTTAATTAAGTACGTCTATTGGGAAGGCCTTACCCTGCGCGAGGCTGCCGAAAAGCTCGCTATGCCGCTTACGAGCACTCATCGGCTTTTGAAAAACACCTTGAAAAAGCTCGGCGGATTTCTTGAAGAAAAATCGGATTCTTGAATTCGTTTAATAACACGATCGCCTATTTTTATTACTCGTTTATCGTGGAGATAAAAAAATGAAAAGATCTGAAGTTGAAAAAATACTTAACGAAACTTTATCGTCAAAAAAGCCCGATAATAGCGTGCTTGACGACGCCAGGCTCGTTATGTCGGCGTCTATGCCGAAGAGAAAGGGCCTACTTAAAAAGCGTCTATTTGCCGTTTCGGGTGCGGCTTTGGCGGCGTTCGTCACGATTTTCGTGGTGGCGTTTGCCGTTATCCCCGCGCTCACGAAAAAGGGTAACGCGTCTTACAGAATGGAACAGCTTTCCGACAGCAGAACTGCAGACGTTAACGCGGGCGACGATATCGATAACGGCGCTTTCGCCGATAATATGGCGGACTTTACTTTGTCGGAGACCATGCCTTCCGACTTTATGTTCTATATCGCCTGGGGCGAATACGGTAAAAACAGCTACAATTCTTACGACAGTATGCTCGTTTTAAGAGACGAGGAACTTAACACCCTCGGCGAAACGCAGATGACGCTTTCGTACGAAGACACTTTGAAAGTTTACGAAGCGTTGTACGATATGGATTACTGTTCGTATCCGGACACCTACGAACTCCCGAAAGTCAAAAAGGATACTTCCCATTATTCGTCGATAACTATTGCCATTCGCTTTGCCGATAAATTGAGAACGGTCGTCTGTCCGTATATTCCCGACGATTACGCTCCGAGATACGGCAGCGCCGAATACGCCTTTATCACGGCGGCGAAAACCGTAAGCGATATCATCATTGCCACTAACGAATGGAAATCGATATCCGAGTGATATATTCCTATATTCTGAAAACACAAAAACACCCTGCAAGCATGATTCCGCTTGCGGGGTGTTTTTGCTGTCCGAAACATTGTGTTTAGTCAAATATCTGCGCGACCGAGTAAAAAATCAACGGATACATCAAAAATATCGGCAATTTTCACCAGCGTTTCTTGTTTCGGCTCGGAAGTACCGTTTTCATAGCGAATATATGACGGCTGCGATATGTTCAGCATTTCTGCCATCTGCCTCTGTGTGAAATGATATTGCTTTCTTAATTCAATAAGATTTTTTTCAAAACTTTTCATAATAACCACCATTTTCATTGACAATTATAGCGGTTTGCTATAAAATAATTACAAAATATAGCGATACGCTATCAAATTATTAATTGGGAGATTATTATGGAAAGCAAAAAAATGAGCATTAAATGGATGCTGATCCTTGGCATCATTATTGCCGTAACCGGATTTTTTTCACTTATCGTACACGCAATAGCAGGCGGAGGCAGTGAATCAACAAGCACGACGATAGTTCATACTCAAAATTCGACAAGCGTTTATCATTCTTCATTTGATTTACTTGTTGTTGGGTATTTTTTGGAATTAATAGTCGGAACTCTGTTAATTGCATTGTATGTTATATGGAAAAAAGACTATATAAAAATCTGTGAAGATCGCGTTGAATTGATTTCTATACGGAAAGAACGGGTTGCAAAATTTGAAGAGATAGAAAGCTGTAGCTCAAGCAACTCTGCGGTGTTTATAAAATTAAAAAACGAACAAAAAGCTATCAGAATAACGTTTGTTAAAAACGCGTATGAAATTGCGAAATACTTGAATGAAAAATTAGCCTTGGAATAATTATTGATAAAAAAAAACTCCCGCCGCGGGAGTTTTTGGTTATATATAGAAATTATTTATTCTTCTTTTGCGAGTTTTTTGATAAGAGCTGTTTCGGCGGGATCGTACGGAGTGTGGTCTTGGCGGAACAGATCGTGCTGCCACTTGGTGTAATCGAGGTCGGGGCGGGAAGCTTTTAGCCATTCCCACGGCAGGTAGTGTTGCGAGTATCCTGCGACCAAGCCCCAGTTGTAACTTCCTATGCGTTTTTCCTTATAAAAAGGCAGTTGCTCGAAAATGGTGTTGTCGAGAATGCGGTGCAGCCACTCGGTGTTAGCCATCGGGCGACCTTCTTTTTCAAGCCGACCGACTATTTTCTTTACGCGGTCGAGCGACTCGTACGAGTGGAAAGTGACTATATCCGAAAGGTCTACCGCAAGCCGCTGAACGGGCGGCAAGTCAACGGTTTCGTCAACGCCGTATTCTTTCGGGTAGTTCCAGGCTCCGGCGGTCAGCGGAGCAATGGGATCGTATTCGCGCGCCAATTCGAACGCGCGTTTAAGATAGGGGACGCTCATCTCGAATCGCATACTGTTGCCCGGTTCGTTCCACATATCCCACATTATTATTCGTTCGTCTTTGGAAAACCTTGCAAAAAGGTCGCGGATATACTGTTCGCAGACGGGACGATATTGCTCTTCGTCCCAATATATCCAGCCTTTTGCGTCTTTCGGTGGAACGACGTGCGGGCTGTTTTTACGTCCGCCGTGGTAGCCTTCGTCGTAGCTTTCTTTTCCCGGAACGGGCTTTGGGATTGCGATATTTTCGGGGCGGCCGAAGGAAACGCAGTCGTTGAATAAAACGGGCATAAACGTCAGCCCGCGTTTAAAAAACAGCGAAAGTATCCCGTCGAACCTGTCGAGGAATGCTTCCCGTTCGTGATACCACACGTTGAACGGCAAAAATATCCTTACAGTGTTGAAGCCTATCGAGGCGGCGAGTTCTATTTCTTTTTCAAGAGAAGGGAGTATCTCCGGCAGCGTGTCTTTTTTCCACATCGACAGCACGGGGTGCTTGGACGGAACGAAGTTGCAACCTATAAGCCAAGGTCTTTCGTTCCACCATTTATAAGCTTGTTCTTTCGTCCATCTTTCTTTCATTTTTCACCTGCAGGTATTAATTTTGGTCTTTTATAAGCGCTTTCTATTTGCGTGTAAAGTCGGCTTACGACAGTATTATAACAAAATGCGCGTTTGCCGTCAATAACTATTGAAAAAATCGTGATGTTTTTTTCGTTTTTTGCCCGTTTTTTGAGAAAAAGAGCGGTAATTATGTTTACAAAACCCTCCGTAAATGGTAAAATTAAAATATCGTTCACGGTTTACGGAGGAATTTATGGAGAAGGTTTTTCGCTCGGTTGAAAAGCTTATCGTATACGCAAAGGAAAATCTTTATTTAAGCGAAAAGGACGCCGATTACGCGCGTAACGGCATATATCGTATTCTCGGTATCGCCGACTTCGAGGCGCTCAAAGGTCTGTCCGTCGATAGAAACGCAGGCAAGGGTATTTCTTCGCCCGACGAGCTGCTTAAAGAGCTTGTCGCTTCTTGCGTCGAAGCGGGGCTTATCGAGGAATATCAGGCGGAATTTATCGCCGACGAAGTTATGGGCGAAATTACGTTAAAGCCGTCCGAAGTGGAAAAAAGATTTTACGAGATCTTCGAGCGCGACGGTTCCGCCGCGGCGACGGAATGGCTGTACGATCAATCCGTGAAAAGCGATTACGTCAAGAAAAGCAAGCTCGATAAAAACCCGCGTTTCGACGCCGAAAACGGGCTCGTTATAACCATTAACAAGGCTAAACCCGAGTTCCGCGATCCCAAAAAAGCGGTGAGCGGCAACAGCGTGAAAGGCGGTTATCCTAAATGCAGTATCTGCCACGAGAACGAGGGCTTTGCCGGCAGAAACAAGAGGACTTTACGCACCGTCGACGTTGAGCTTGACGGCAAAAAATGGTTCTGGCAGTTCTCCCCGTACGGATATTTCTATCAGCACGGCATAGTCGTCAATTATGAGCACACGCCTATGTTCGTCGAAAAGGCGACGTTCACGAGGCTTTTGGACTTCGTCGATACCTTCCCGCATTATTTTATCGGAAGCAACGCCGCGCTCGAACGTATAGGCGGCAGCGTTTTGGCGCACGACCACTATCAGGGCGGCGGAGAGATACTTCCCATGCATAAAGCGAAAGCTTATTGCGTTATGCGCTCGAAAGACTATCCCGACGCTATCGTCGAGGTCGTCGATTGGGCGGGAACGGTCGTAAGAGTAGTGTCCGATAACCGCGTCGCTATAGAAGAAATTTCCAATAAGATAAAGGAAAAATGGGTGAATTTCACCGCTCCCGAACTCGGGATTATCCCCAAGGACGAAAAGGGCGTGCATAACGCGGTCAGCCCCACGGTCGTTAAGACGGGGCGCGGCTATGAAATGAGCATCATTTTAAGAAGCAACATAACGAGCGACCGATATCCCGACGGTATTTTCCACGCTCACCCCGAGTTCCATATAATAAAAAAGGAGTCTATCGGGCTTATCGAGGCGCAGGGGCTTTTCATTCTCCCCGGAAGGCTCGAAAAAGAGCTTGCGCGCCTTGAAGACGCTATCGTAAATAATCAGCCTATCCCCGACGATATGACCGATTATTCGATGATATTCGACGAGATAAAGGCTATCGCCGCAAACGATATTTCCAAGGAAAACGTTCACGAGGCCGTCAAAAAAGAGCTGGCGAGCGTGTGCTCGCGTATCCTCGACAATACCGCAGTCTTCAAAGACAAAAAGCTTACCGTCAAGTTTATGAACGACCTCGGTTTCACGCTCGATAAATAACGTTAAGACAGGAAAACGATATTTTGAAAAAAGATCACGCCGCCCCGCGATTTTCCGCGGGGCGGCGACTTTTCATTTTGTATGTCGGCAAAAAGGATATTATCCCGTTTTAAAGGTTCGGGGCTGCCGCGAAACGC
>JAFZXN010000042.1 GCA_017616695.1 Clostridia bacterium
AGTCCTAACGACTTTTTCTTGTGCTAACGAGAAAAAGTGTTAATAAATTTTTGCCGAGAGGCGTAGGTCGGATTGATTTCGACCATATAGCGCCTCACGACCACAAGTCCTAACGATTTTTTCTTGTGTTAGCAAGAAAAAATGTTAATTAAATTACGCCGAGAGCGGTAGCGGGGATTGATTTCCCGCGTTAAGCCGCTCACGACCTACAGTCCTAACGACTTTTTCTTGTGCTAACGAGAAAAAGTGTTAATAAATTTTTGCCGAGAGGCGTAGGTCGGATTGATTTTGACCGTATAGCGCCTCACGACCACAAGTTCTAACGACTTTTTCTATAGATTTTTTTTAAAACTATTAGTTTTTTTAGAAAAACTATTGAAAAACCGACGATTATATTATATAATAAAAAATGATATTATCGGTTTTTACGCCGCTTTGGCGTCTTTAATAAAAAAATCAGGAGGCAAAAATGAAAAAAATCTTGTTCATGATCTGCGCCGCCGTATGCGTTACGGCATTGGCGGTAACGGCGACAACCAAGTTTACCCCGCGCGCAGGGGCGATCGCGACGTTGCCGCAAAAAATAGGCACGGTCGCCTACGTAGATGAAAACTTTACGGCTACCGACGGGCTTACGGTAACGGCAAACGGCGAAGGCTTTGCCGAGAGCAACGCGTTCGACGGTGCGTTCAACATTACGGACATAACGTCTTATCTTGAGATAACCGCCGACGACGACGTGGCTTTCGCTACGGACGACGGCATGACGATAGTGTTCGAAATGGCGACGACGACCGACACCTATTACAAGGATAACACCGAGCTTCGCCCCGCCGTCACCGACGACTTCGAGCAGCTTTTCTGCGTTATCGGCGCGGACGGCACCGAGGCGTATATCTGCACGGGCGGAATGTATTATTGCACGGCGGGAGGCACTATAACCTACGCCCAACCCAAAGGCGGCGCGAAGCAATTCCTCACCACGACCAAAAACAGAGTTGCCGTCACGCTCGATTTTGAAGGCGGCGCGATAAACCTTTACAAAAACGGCGAGCGAGCGCAATATTACGACGAGACCAATTCAAAAGTGACGGTCGTGAACAACATTCTCGCTTTGTTTGCCTCCGTACTCAAAGAGGACGGCGCGACTTTGTACGTCAGAAAGCCCTTCTCGCCGAGATCCAACAGAAACTCGAGCACGCTTTTGCTGTCCTCGTTCACTTTCTACGACGAGGCGTTTGGCGCTGCCGAGGCGGCAGAAGACTACAGACAGAGCAATCTTTCTCACTTTAACTTCCCCGTGACGGTCGCGGCGACCGACGATTACACCGTAGAAACGTGCGGCGAAGGCTTTGAATACGTCGAGGACGAAGATCGCCCCGAGGCCATACGCATAACGGACACGACTTCTTACGCAAGCGTCCGCGCGGGCGCAACGTCCCGTCTCGTCAAGACAAACAACGGCGTTTCTTTCAGCTTTTACCATAACTCGACGACGGACGTCGGTTATTCGGGACACACCGAGCTTCGCCCCAACGTAAAAGACGACTTCGAGCAGATGTTCGGCGTTGAAAGGGAAGACGGCTCGCTTGCCTTTATATGCGAAGGCGGCATTTACTATATCCCCGCGGGGCAGTCGCAGACGCACGCATTCCCCGCCGGCGGGAACAAGGCTTTGTACCCCACGCATTGGAAGTACGTGACAGTAGACGTAAACAAGGAACTTGCATATATCAAGATATACGCCGACGGGCAGGTAATTTCGACCTTCGATTCGACCAACGCACAGGCAGCGGTCGTGGCAAACGTCATAGCGGCGTTTTCGGAAGTCGCGTATAAAGAAGGCGGCGAAATATTTATCAGAAAGCCGTATTCGGCAAAGATAAACAGAAACTCCGCCACTAATATTTTCGGCGACATGGTGATAGAAGACGGCGGCTTGAGCGAAAAGGAAGTTCTCGCAAAATACGATAAGGCTTTCGGAAAAGTAAGGCTCACCGTCGTTCCCAACGTCGACATAACTTTGGAAGATATGCTCGGCGTACCGGGCGATCCCATAACCGCCCCCGCGAACGCTCCGAGCGGCTACGGATTCGTCGGCTACTACACGGACGAAAACCACACGAACAAACTTGCCGACGACGCCGTAATGACCGAAAGCATGACGCTGTACGCCCGCTTTGAAATAATCGAATACGCTATCGCCTACCACCTCGACGGCGGAACGGCAACGGGCGAAAACCCGACGACCTACACCGTTTTAACGCAAGGCATAACCTTCAGCGGCGCTGAAAAAGACGGCTATACCTTCGACGGCTGGTACAGGACAGAAGACTACAAAAACAGGGTGACTTATCTCGTTGAAGGCAGCTTCGGCGATATCGACCTTTACGCCAAGTTCACCGCGATCGAATACTCGATAACTTACCGTCTCGACGGCGGTCTGCTCGCAGGCGAAGCTATCGAAAGTTACACCGTCAAAGACGGAAAGATAACCCCTCCCGCAGCATGGAAACCGGGCTATAACTTCGTTAACTGGTATTTTGACGAAGAGTTTACGTCCGCGGCGACCGAGATTGACAGCTCCTTACAAGAGGACGTAGTTCTTTACGCCAAGTACGAACTCAAGCAAAACGAAGAGCCTTCTGCAAGCGAAGACGAGCCGTCGGCCTCTGAAGAAGAAAGCGCGGCCGAAGCTTCCGGAAAAGCCAAAAAAGGCGGCGGCTGCGGCGGAGACCTTGCCTTACCGGCGCTGTCGCTTATCCTTGCGGCAATAGCTTTCACGACCTTTAAGTCAAGGAGGAAAGATCAATGAAGAGTATTAAATTGATATTTGGAGCCGGCGTTATGTCTTTAGCTCTTACTTTGAGCGGAATGGCGGCTTACGCCGAAAACGGCAACCCTACCCGCACCGTCCAAAACCCCGGACAGGAGCAGATCCTTCTGACCGCGGAAACGATGGAATTCGATAATTATTCGTCTTTCGGAACGCCCATCAACTCGACTTACGGCATACTTGCGGGCAGCGACGGCGGCGAGCAGAAAGCCGTTATCAAAAACCTTTCGGCAAGAACGCTCCAAGCCGAATTTACCGTATACCCCTCGCCGGCGGACAGCGGCAAGATAAACGGCGGAATGTATTTCCACGCCAAAGATTTTGCCGACGACGTGGACGGAGTTGACGGGTTGAACGTCAATATCGACAAGGATGCGGACACCGACTATTACCGTGCGTACGTGTACGATTTTACAAACGGCGCGTACACGGGCATTATATCCAATACTCCTTACCGCGAATACACGGGCGCGGGCGTTAAAGTCAAAGTGGTCGTCGACGAAGAAAGACTCGACGTGTATCTTGACGACGAGACTATCCCCGCGATAACGAAAAACCTCGCTTACGCTAAAAAAGACGGCTGTAGCGTCGGGTTCAGAAGCTTTCACGCCACGCAGACTTTCAGAAACGTTACCATAACGAACGTTTTGGACAGACCGCAAAGCCCCACCGTTAAAGTTTTGATGGTCGGCAACAGCTACGCGCAGGACGCAATGACTTACGCGCACGCTCTCGCGGCCTCCGCGGGCGTTAATATGATCTGCGGCGTAATGTACTACGGCGGTTGTACCGTTCAGCAGCACGCCGACTTCCTTACGCAGAACAAGAACGTTTACACCTACTTCAAAAACGGCGGAACGGACAGACAGTCCGTCACCTTCGACGACGTTCTGTTCGACGAAGACTGGGATTACGTAACCATACAGACAGGTCAGGGCTTGCAGGGCTCCAAGGAAACTTTCTATCCTTACATAAGAACGCTTATCGCCCACATAGAAAACAGCGTTCCCGCGGCGGAAATAGGTTTGTTTGAATCCTGGGCGGTGCCGTCCTGCTACGAAAACACGGGCAACAGCCGTCTTTCGAGATACAACGACAACAGCGAGTTTATGTATCAGCAGATAATAAAGACCTTCAAGGAACTGCACGCCGAAAACGGAACGGCTTTCGTTATCCCCTCGGCGGAAGGTCTGCACCGCATAAACGCCACTTCCGTTTGCGATAACTCGTCGGCGGAAACGTCCTTCTTCCGCGACAGCACCGCACACGTCAACGAAAAAGGCAGGTATATGCTCGGGCTTATGATGTTCAGATCGATCACGGGTAGAAGCCTTTCTTCCGTAACGTATATGCCCGTGGGCTATTCTTACGGCGACGTGCCGGGCATCGACCAAGCTACCGCCGCAGTCGTAAAAGAAGTGGTCGAAGGGCTTTATGAAAGCGACTATACGAGCATGAACGCCCTGCCCGAAACGGTGGCTATAAGGTATCTGACCGTGGAAAACGCAAAGATCGCTTACACCGAAGGCGAATACTTCGACTACACCGCTATGAACGTTTACGCCGTTTATACGGACGGGAGCAAAAAACCCGTCGAGTATTACAATATCGATATAATGCGCCCGCTCGTTAAAGGCGACAATAAAGTCACCGTGTCCTATAAAGGAAAAACGTCGGCAGTCTATATCAACGTTAATTGATAAACCTGTTTATCTTCGTCGTGGCGCGGGAAACCCCCGCGCCACGATTTTTTTAATGTGCAATTATCAGTTCGCAATAGTCGACCGCAAATTTTGATAGTCCTCAGAATTTGCATATCAAAACGTTCGCTTTGATACGTTGTCGACCGGAATTGCTATGCAATTTAACGCAGGAAAATATATTAACGACTTTTTCTTGCGTTAACAAGAAAAAATGTTAATTAAATTGCGCCGAGAGGCGTAGGCGGAATTCATTTTCGCCGTAAAGCGCCTTACGACCAACAGTTCTAACGACTTTTTCTTGTGCCAACAAGAAAAAGTGTTAATATTAATTTAACGACCGCAATACGCGGGCTATGCTCGCGTATATCATATCGCATAGCGATATCTCGTTTAATATAATTATTTGCCGAACGGCGCGCCGCCGAAGGCTTGCAGGCGGCAATAGCGCCGTACGATTTCACCTGCGCATTGCGAATTGCCCGTCGTCTGCTGTCCGCGGGCACCGTCTTGTGTACTTTTTGGGATATTCTTGGGTGTTTTTTGGTATTGACATATTATAAAAATAAGGTTAAAATTAATAATACCAATGTATTTATATAATAATATGCGGTTTTTTAGTCGGTCCTAACGAGAAAACGCCGCGGATCGGCTTTTAAATAAAAACGTAAAAACAAAAAAGAAATCTTAAAAAGGAGATCAAAAATGAAATCAAAAACTCTGCTGTCGATAGTTCTCGTCACGTTGATGTGCTTTGCTTTCGCGCTTGCCACTGCCGCGTGCAAACCCGTCGATCCCGACAAGATCAAATCGATAACCGAACAGTCTTCAACGGAGATATCCGCCGTTGAAAGCGACTCCACGGAGCCCGAAACGAGCTCTACCGAGACGTCTCCCGCAACACTCACTTCCGTTGAGATGAAGTCGTTACCCACTAAGACGGCTTACGCTTACGGCGAAGAGCTCGATCTTACGGGCGCAGTCCTCACCGCGTATTATGACGACGAAACGTCCGAGGACGTCGATCTGACAGCCGATATGGTAACGGGCTATTCCGCGACCACCGCCGGCGAACAGACCTTGACGGCTACTTACGAAGGCATGACCGCCACCTTCACGGTCACGGTCGCCGAAAGGATCCCCGTCATCGTTTCCGTAGAGATGAATACTCTTCCCACGAAGACGGCATACGCTTACGGTGAAGAACTCGACGTTACGGGCGCATCTATCTTCGTCACTTACGACACGGATACTTCCGAAGAAGTCGCCGTCACCGCCGCAATGGTAACGGGTTACACCGCGACCACCGCCGGTGAACAGACTTTGACCGTGACTTACGAAGGCTTTACCGCGACCTTCACGGTCACCGTTGCCGAAAGGATCCCCGTACTCACCGCTATCGAACTCACGTCGCTCCCCGCTAAGACGGCTTACAACTACCGTGACGCTCTCGACCTTTCCGGCGCCGTTCTTACCGCCACTTACGACGACGATACCACCGCCGAATACGAATTGACTTCGGCTATGATCTCCGGTTATTCTTCCGAGACTATCGGCGACCAGACTCTGACCGTAACCTACACGGAAAACGAAGTCACCCTGACGACGGAATTCACCGTCAACGTCAATAATCTCTACTTCATTTCGGGCACCAACGAAGACCTCGTTATCACCGAAGACGCTAACGGTCCGGTCTATACCATGCCCAACAAAAAGAACCTCACCGTCGTATTCAAAGGAACGTCGTTTGCAGGCGGCAGCATATCCTTCGATATGTATATCCCGACGATGGACGAGTATTCCAACACCAACTCTACCGGTTTCCTCTACGCTTACACCGAAAACGGCTCGGATCGCAGCTACTACGTGACCGGCAGAAGCTACCACACCGGTAACTTCCTTTCTTACCATCAAGATACCGCCGCCGGCGGCTTCGCTTGGGAATATAAGACTTTCAAAGCCGACGGCGTTATGAACGACGTTACGCGCACTTACCACGTTGAGATCGTTTGGGATCCCGACCTCGTTACCGTTGTCGGCGAAGATACTTACTACGGCGGCGTTCATTACATAATCGACGGCGTATATCTCGGCACCAACGCGTTCAAAGTCAACTACACGGGCGGTGAGATAGGTCTCCACGCAGTAAGCCCCGGAACCGTCATCTCCAACCTCAAACTCGACGACGGCGCTATTTTAAGAGGGCTTTCCGTAACGACCGCCCCCGCCAAGACCGAGTACACCAAGGGCGAAGACCTCGACCTTACCGGCATCGTCGCAACGCCCACATATTATTATAATACGGCTGCGGCAGCTCCGCTCGGTGCTGACGCTCTCACCGTTACCGGCTACGATAAAGATACCATCGGCGACCAGACCTTGACCGTATCTTACACCGAGAACGGCAGAACGGTCTCCACCGAAATGACCGTAAGAGTTATGCCCGACGTCGAACTTGCGAGCATCGCAGTCAAGACGGCGCCCACCAAGACTCTTTATAACCTTACCGACGAACTCGTAATAGACGGCCTTACCATTACTGCCACCTATTCCGACGATTCCACCGCCGATTACGCAGTAACGGACGCTATGGTCTCCGGTTTCGAGTCCGAAACGGCAGGCACGAAGAACGTTACCGTAACTTACGCCGAAGGCACCGTCGAAGTTACGACCACTTTCGCGGTCAAAGTTATCGACGATTACGTATTCACCTCCGGCGGTAAAGCCGACGATGGCGGCGTAGGCGGTCTTTTGACCTCTTCCGACATTGCCGTTACCGAAGAAAACGGCGTAAGAGTATTTACCGCTATCTCCGATAAACACGCCACCGTCAAACTTAAAGACGTGACGTTCACCGGCGGCAGCATAACTTTCAAAGTAAAAGCTTATTCGAACGGCTACGTCTGGGCTTTAGGCGTTATGTTCGGTGCGACTACGCTTGACGCAAGATACGCCGTAGATAGATTCTACTCCGTCGGTCGTGCAAAAGACGGCTTCGTAAAAGTCCAGCAGAGATATACCTCTATGAATTGGCAGAGCGAAGAAACCGCTCTCGCCACCGCAAATGCGGAAATTTCGGAATACGACACGGAATACACCATTAAGGTCATCTGGGACAATAATTCGCACGTCCACTGTTACGTTAACGGCGTATACGCCTACACCGCAACCACTTCCAGGAAGCTCACCGGCAGTTACGTCGGCGTTTACTTCCCGGGCGGCTGCGAAGGCGCGCAAGTTTACGATATCGTCATCGACGCGACCGAAACTCAACCCGCTATTATGAACGACCTCTCTATGGACGTTGCTCCGAGCAAATTGGTCTATGCCGTCGGCGAAGATCTCAACCTTTCGGATATGGTGCTTACCGCCTCTTACGCTACAGGCGAAGCCGCTAAGACGGTATCCCCCGACGATCTCGTCATCACGGGTTACGATAACAATACCCTCGGCGCGCAGACGGCTACTTTGAGCTACACCGAAAACGGCATAACCATGTCCGTTACGCTCGACGTAGTAGTTGCCGAATCCGTTATCAGCATGACCGGCCTTACGATCAAATCCAACCCGACCAAGACGGAATACGCTCTCGGCGAAACTCTCGATATGACGGGCGCGGTAGTTACCGTTTCTTACGACGATAACTCCACCGAAGATATCACCGTCACAAGCGACGACGTTACGGGCTTCAACGGCGACCTCGCCGGTGATAAGGCGGTCGTATTCGCCTACACCTTCGGCGGAGTCACGATGTCCGTCACGTTCGATATGGCAGTCGTTCTTCCCGCGAACACCTATAAGGTCCTCTACGTCGGTTCCGATCTTATCGTCAACAACAATGCGGCTACGTATTTTGCAGATATGTACAAAGAATTGACCACTTACGACGTTTACAGCCAAGCGATTACGACAGGTTCGTTGACTTTCGCAGACCTTCAGGATCCCGATGACGACCACGGATTCCGTGAATATCTCACCTCCATCAAATGGGATGCGGTCATTTTGCAGATAACCCGTCGTATAACCGCGACCGGAACGGACGTTGCCGCAGCCGAAAAGACTAACCTTGCGAACCTTATCCCGCTGCTTAAAGCCAATGCGGACAGAGTATTGCTCTTGCCGTTCGTCGGCGAAAAGAACCCCACCATCTACACCGTAGACGGAACGGGCGCGTACGTTTCTAACGGCACCGAGACTTCCACGAAAGCCGCCAACACCGAGTTCTTTAACGACCTCGCCATAGCTTGGGCAACCGAATACGAAATAGAATACATTCCTTACGGTATGGCTTATCTCGCAGTCAATAAGACCTCCAACACCGCCAGCGGCTATACCCGCGGTTGCTGCTTCTACATTATGCTGAGCGGAAACGCTATCCCCGCCGAATGCACCGTGACCGCAAACAACTACACCTATTACGAACTGTGCAGACAATATGCGGAAGAGTACTGCCGTCCCTTAGTCACCACTCCCGAGCCTTAAGGCGCATTGAAAAGCAGTTTTATCCGTAACCAAACAACGTAATATGCTGCGGCAAAGCGGCAATAAGCGCCGCCTTGCCGCAGCAAGAAGATTAATTAACATTTTTTCTCGTTGGTACGAGAAAAAATCGTTAGACTGTTGGTCGAAGCGGCTTTACGGTCGAAATCAATTCGACCTACCGCTCTCGCCGAAAATTAATTAACATTTTTTCTTGCGTGGCAAGAAAAAATCGTTAGACTGTTGGTCGGAGCGGCTTTACGGTCGAAATCAATTCGACCTACCGCTCTCGCCTCAATTATATAACAAACAAAACGGGCTTTCGCAAGGTGACTTGCGAAAGCCCGTATTATTTTATCCGAACTTTCAAGTTCGGAATATCATCACGTCATCGGCGTATATATCATCGCCGCTTGCGGTGCATATCATCACGGCTCAAGCCGTACATCTCAGTCGTTATCCAAAGCTTCCAAGCCTTTTTTGAACTCCGTTTTGCCCTTGGCGTTCTTGATAAAGAAGAATACGGTGACCGAAACGGCGATACAGATACCGGCGTAAATGGGGAGCAGGAACCAATCGAAATCGGGCACTAAAAGAAGCGTTCCGAGAAGTATCGGCGTTATGGTCTGCGCCGCCATGCTCGAGGCGTAATAGTAGCCGGTGAAAGCGCCTATTTTCTTGCTCGAACAAAGTTCGACGACCATCGGGTAAGAGTTGACGTGAACGAGCGACATACCGAACCCTTTGACGAACCACAAAATAATAAGCCACATAGGAAGCGTCGTTCCGCCAAAGCCCACGGCAAACGTCATTATTATCCAGACGATATAGCTGACTAAAGCCAGCGAAAGCCCCGAAATAACGGTGTATTTTCTCGTTATCTTTTCGGCTATCGTACCGCCGAACACAAAGCCGAGCACCGAGCCTACGCCGCCGATGATGGTAAGGAGCGACGTGGACGCGCTGTTGCCGTTAAGCCCGTAAATGATATAGTTGTTCAAAAAAGTGGAAACGCCGTTATCCGCCATGAACCAGAAAAATTCCGCGCCGAGGATAAGATAGAGCATAATACGGTTGGCTTTGGTCATAGGGGATTCGTCGTCAACGGAGATCTTGTCCGCCGCCTCGCTGACCTCTTCGCCGCGCGCCATTTCATCTTTGACTTCTTCGGCTATCTTGTTTTCCTTTATGTTGAAGAACAAAAACATAGCCGAAACGACCATAAGTACGGACGCGATGATAAAGGGTAATTCCACCGCCCAGATATTGTTGTACGCCCAGCTTTCGGTAGCGCCTGTGCCTTTACCGAGATATTGGGAAAGTACGAATACCATACCGACCACCGTGGCGAAAAATCCGCCGATGTAACCCATTATGTTGATTATGCCGTTGGCTTTACTGCGGAGCGGCTTGGGCGTCATATCGGGCATCAGAGCGACCGCGGGGTTACGGTACATCATTGCAAAAACGACTACCGTCGCCATCATTATTATAGTTCCCGCTAAGCTGTTGAAGTGGAACAAAAGCGGTATGAACGGAAACGCCACCGCGCAGACGAACGTACCTACGAGTATGTACGGCATACGCTTACCGATTTTAGTGTGCGTCTTGTCGGACAGCCTGCCGAATATCGGAAGTAATATGAGCGCGGCAAGGTTATCTATCGCCATCATTATACCGACGAGATATTGCACCTGCTTTTCGTCCGCCGTGGAAAACGCTTTTTTGAAAAGTTCCGTCAAAAACGTCGGGCACCATAGGTCGTATACCTGCCATAACAACAAAATGCCGAAAAACGCAAAACCTATCGTAAAGGTGCGCTTATAGTTGAGCCTGAAACCGCCGTTTGCCGCGGCCTCTTTTCCCATTGTAGCCATAGATCTTCTCCTTTTTGCTGTTTGTCCGCTTGCGATATATTTATATCCGAGCGGTTTTCCATATCGCCGCGCCGCTTATATTTTAAAGCTTTTTCCGCGCAAAACGATCACGCTTGTTATTATAATATAATTTTTCGTATATGTCAATACGAAAAAATAAAATTAACGAAAACGAAAAAAAATCGCTTAACGCTGATTCGCCGACGCTATTGGTCGCGAACGCTTACGCGTTCCGAGCATAATTATATAATAATTGCGTTCGGCGGCAAAGCCGCCCGACCTAACTTTCTACCCCCCTAACTCCTACCCCCCTACCCCCTGATCGTTGCGCGTTAATTGAAAAATTCAGCAAGCCGCTTGGCCGCAGATACGGTGTTTTGACGAGTGTTCAGGGCGGACAGTCTTATATAGTTTTCTCCTCCGGCGCCGAAACCTTCGCCGGGAGTCACGACCAACCCGTATTCGTTCAAAAGCGTCGAAAAAGCCTCTTTACCGGTTAGCCCGCGCGGGCATTTCAGCCAAACGTACGGCGAATTTACGCCGCCGTAATATTCCGCCCCGAAATTTTTGACGGCGTTTACAAGTATCTCTGCATTTTTGAGATAATAGCTGACGGCTTTTTCCGTTTGCTTTCTTCCCTTTCCCGTAAGCGCCGCAAAAGCCGCCGCCTGCACGGGATAGGAAACGCCGTTCATTGCGGTAGATTGACGGCGTTGCCACAGTTTGTTAAGGCCGGTGCCGCCCATAAAAAGCTTTTCGGGAACGACCGTCCAGCCGCACCTTACCCCCGTAAACCCCGCGCTTTTGGAAAGCGAACATATCTCAACGGCGCAGTTTTTCGCCCCGTCAACAGAGTAAACGGTGCGCACGGAACCGTCCGTTATATACCGCTCGTAGGCCGCGTCGAAAATGATTACCGAGCCCGTTTCGAGGGCAACTTCCACCCACCTACTTAAGACGCTTTCGGAATAGACCGTGCCCGTAGGGTTAGACGGGGAGCAAAGATATATAATATAGCCGTCGGAGCTTTCAGCTTTTCCGATCTTTTCGGGGCTTGGGATAAAACCGTCGCTTTCGTCGGTCGGCAAAAACAGTATTTCGTTACCGCGCATGATATTGGCGTCGACGTAAACGGGATAGCTCGGCGTGGGGATAAGCGCGGTCGACTTTGAAAACAGCGACAAAAAGTCGCTTAACTCCCGCTTGGCGCCGTCGCTTACGAATATCTCGCTTTCGTTAACGTCTACGCCCTTATTTTTATAATCGTCGGCTATCGCGCGGCGCAAAAAATCGTAACCGAAATACGGCGCGTAACCGTGAAAGCCTTCCTTATTGCCCATTTTTCGGGCGGCCGAAGAAAAGGCTTTCGCAACGGCGGGAGATAATGGTAAGCTCACGTCGCCGACTCCCAAAGAGATGACCTTTTTCCCGTTATGCTTTAATGAATACTCTTCGATAGCTTTTTTGGTCTTCGTAAAAAGATATTCGCCGTCAAGACGGGAAAACCCTTCGTTACACTTCGGCATAGTCGTACTCTCCTTTATACACGAATCGGCAGTCGCCCGTAAGTTTGAGCGAAAGATCTTTGCCGACGGTAACGGTCATTTCGCCGCCGTCGAGAGTTACGACAACAGGCGTATCGTAGGCTATAAGCCCGTTAACGGCACATGCCGCCACTACGGCGCACGCGCCCGAACCGCACGACAAGGTCATTCCGCTGCCCCTTTCCCATACGCGCGCTCTAAGACTTTTCGCCGACGTTTTTCTAACGAACTCCACGTTGGTCTTCATTGGGAACGTAACGTCGTTTTCGACTATCCTGCCGAGCCGCTCAACGTCAAGCCCCGCTAAATCGTCGACTATGAAAACGGCGTGCGGGTTGCCTATCGAAACGCACGTTAAAAAGAAAGTCTTTTCGCCTATCGCGTAAGGTCTTCCGATAACGGCGCTATCGCTTAAAACGGGGATCGAAGACGGCGAAAAGTCGGCTTTCCCCATTCTGACCGTGACGCTCGTAACTTTCGCCCCTTTAAAACGCGGCGTAAGTTTTTTTATGCCCGCTTTGGTCTCAACGGTCAGCTCCTTTTTGTTTTCCGTTTCGGCGACGTATTTACCGACGCACCTCAAAGCGTTTCCGCATATCTCGCCCTCGCTGCCGTCCGCGTTGAAAATGCGCATCTTAACGTCGGCGGCGTTTGACGGCAAAATGAGCACTAAACCGTCCGAACCTATCGAAAATCGCCTTATAGAGGCACTTTTGGCAAGTTTCTCGGGGTGTGGAACGTAGGTTTTGCGGGCGTCGACGTAGATATAGTCGTTGCCCGCGGCTTGCATTTTAAAAAATTCGATCTTCATTCAATAAGGAAAAAACGTCGTAAATACCGCAGCTTTCGTGAACAATGAATCGGGCGGCTTTCAAAGCGCCCAAGGCAAACACTTTGCGGCTCACCGCCTCGTGTTTTATCGTGATAATCTCGTCGCCGCCCGCTATGATCGTCTCGTGCGTGCCGCAAACGTTGCCGTAACGCAAAGAGGCTATGCCCGCCTCGTTACGGCTGCGCCTTTTCTTCCTTCCGTAAACGGGTTTGTAGCCGAGCCTCTCAGCCATAAAAAGCGCCGTCCCGCTCGGCGAGTCGGCTTTTAACGCGTGGTGGCGCTCGCATATCTCGAGATCGGCTGCGGGAAAGGCTTTAAGGATATTCTTTGCGGCGTTAATGCTCGCGGCTACGCCTATACTCAACGTCGGCGAATAGAATATCGCCACTTTTTTCGACGCCGAAATAACTTTTCGCCTTTCCGACGGCGAATGCCCCGTGACCGCCATAACGAGCGGGAGACTTTTTCTTACCGCATAGTCGAGCACTTTTTCCGTCGCCTGCGGCAAAGAAAAATCAATAACGACGTCGGCGTCGCCTTCATAATCTGCTATATCGTTGATATATCCGCTTTTAATATCGACGGCGGCGACCACTTCGTTGCCGTTTTCGATTGCAAGTTCTTTAACGAGCGAACCCATTCGCCCGCCCGCGCCTACGATCATAATTTTCATACTTTTTCACCGCCCGTAAATAAGTCGATCTCTTTGTCGAGCAAGCGGCGCGCTTTGTAAGACAATTTACATAAAGGCGGGCGCAGAACGTTTTTCGCAATGCCGCATTTTTTGGCCAGATACTTTACGGGGATAGGGTTGGTTTCGGCAAAAAGTGCCCGTATAAGTCCGTAAACGGATATTTGAGCATTATACGCGCCGCCGTTGTCGCCTGCTTTGTACAGCTCGTAAATCCTTTTCGTCTGCTTTAAATATACGTTGGACAGCACCGATACGCACCCTTTTGCCCCGCACGAAAGAAACGGCAAAAATAGCTCGTCGCACCCGCAGTAAAAGGAAAGTTCCTCTCCCGTTGCCGCCTGCGCTTCCATTAACGCGCCGATATCGCCGTCGGCTTTCTTGCTCCCGGCGATGTTTTCGTGTAAGGCCAGTTTTTTGTAAGTTTCCGCGCTTATTTTTACGCCCGTTCTCGGCGGCACGTCGTAGATGATAACGGGTGCGGAAACCGCGTCGGCAATATTGAAAAAGTGCCGTATAAGCCCGTTATCGCTCGTTTTGTTGTAATAGGGAGTGACGACAAGAAGAGCCGACGCGCCCATTTTCGCCGCGGCTTTCGACAAACTCAACGCCTTATAATAATCGTTGCTGCCGCTTGCCGCAATAACGGGTACTTTGCCGTCAGCTTCGCCAAGCGCCACTTCCAGAAGAGATAGTTTTTCGCTTACCGAAAGCGTCGAACCTTCGCCCGTGGTGCCGAAAGTGACGAGCGCGTCCGCCCCGCCGTCGACCTGCTCTTTTACAAGTTTGCGATACGCCTTATAGTCGACGGACGCATCGTTTTTGAACGGCGTTATAAGTGCGGTCGCCACCCCGCAAAAAACACTTCGTTTCATACTTATATCTATATGCGCCCGCCCGCCGATATAGTTACGGGTACCGCCATTATTCGTATGAGCCGATAAAAAGCCGCCCCGTTAAAATAACTTTATATTGTTATGTCCGCAAAAAGAGCGGGCGAAGGACAAAAATCCGTCCTTCGCCCGCTCTTTCAAAAGGGGTTTATCCCGTTTTAAAATGAATAAATTTTGTTAAATACTAACAATAGCAGAGCTAAAAAACCCACGTTTTCAGCCACGTTCTTTGCAGAAGAAACGGAAGAAACGCGCGCAATCGCCGAGCCAATGGAAAACGTCGTTCAAGCAAGGCTCTTCGCGTTCGTTGATCTCTCGCATGCCGGTGGCAAGGCCGTGTCTGCCGTGCGGATAAACGTGCAGCTCGAAGGGAACTTTCGCCTTGTCGAGCGCGAGCGCGTAATATAAAGAATTGTGAACGGGTACGAGGTCGTCTTCGGCGGTCGTCCAGATAAATGTGGGCGGCGTGGCGGAAGTCACCCGCGAAGATAGGTCGAGCTTTGTTTTAAGCTCGGCTCTCCGTTCGTCGGAAAGGTTGAACGTCAAGTTCTCGAAAGTGCCGCTGTTTGATTCGGTCACGGGGTAGCAAAGCGCTGCGCCCGTGGGCTTACAATCGAGCTTGTCGCCGTAAAGCGAGGGAACTTCGGCATACTCGTTGCATAGATCCGCCACGAGATGCCCGCCCGCCGAAAAACCGACGACGAAAACTTCGTCCTTATTCACAAAAAACTCTTGGGCGTTTCTTTTTACGTAGTCCATGGCGCAGGAAAGTTCCAAAAGCTGTTCGGGGTAGCTCACGCCCTGCGGACGGCACAGATACTCGAGCATAAACACCTGATACCCCGCCGCGTAAAAATGACTTGCGACGGGCTCTGCCTCGCGACGGCTGACAAAGTGATATCCGCCGCCGGGAACGACGATGACGGCAGGCCTTATCCAATCGGTGTGGCCGCTGTCCCACGGGTTTTCGGAAAGCAGCATACGAAGTTTTCCGCCTTTGAGTTTTGAATAATGGTCGACAAGTTCAACGTTTTTGGTTATCATAATATCCTCCGCAGCCCGCAAAATTTTTCCGCGCGCTTAATTTTTTTTTGCTAATTTATGCGTTTTTTACTCGTTTTTTTAATGAAATTCGCGTGTTTTTTGCCTGTTTTTTAACAAGATCCGCTATTTATTCCGACGTTTTTTACGAAATAAGCAGCTGTATCGCCGTCACCGCGTAGCCGAGCGCGAGCGAGAAAGCCGCCGTAAGCCCTATAATAACAAACGCGTTTTTAAGGTTTTTTCTGTCCTTTAAAAGGACTGCCATTCCTATCCCGCTGTTAACGGCAAGCCCCGAAAGCGTTGCGCCGAGCGTCAAATACCCTTCCGAAAAAGCCTCCGTTATAAGGACGGACGACGCGCAGTTGGGTATAAGCCCGATGAGCGTTGAAAAAAGCGGTTGCAAAAGCGTTGCGCCCGACAGCAGTTTTACCAACGCCTCTTCGCCGACGACGTATTCTATCAGCACGCCGAATATTACGTTTATAACGAATATATACGCGATTATTTTTAAAGAGTGTAAAAGCGGGTGCAGTAAGAGTTTTTTGACCGTGCCGCGTTCGCCCGTTATGTGATGGTGGCAACAGCCGTCGTCGTCTTTGTCGATAGCGTGTTCTTCTATCGGTCGCGCGGCCTTGTTTCTGACGAACAAATTGACCAAAAACCCCGCTATAACCGCGTAAACGAGCTTGATCGCCAAAATGATACCGAGCTGAACGAAGACTTTCGGCTCCGTCACCGCGCGGGAAAACAATATCGGCAAAGCCTCGTCGCTCGTCGACAGATACACCGCGATAAGCGTTCCCGAAAGAATGTAACCGCCCTGATACAGCCTGGTCGCCACGACGGAAAAACCGCATTGAGGGATCATTCCTACGGCCGCGCCGAAAAACGGCGAGAACCTGCCGGAGAAAATCTTTTCCATTTTTTCGTGCGTGGACTCTCTCGATTCGAGAAATTCTATCAGCACGTACACGAGAAAAATAACGGGCAATATCTTCGCGCTGTCGATAAGCGCGTCAAGCAAAATATCTAAAATAACCGTCACCTCCTCGTTTTTTACCCTTTGGCGTTATTGAACGCCATTTTGTTGATCTTTATCGACGAATTTACGCAAATAGCGTAAGTCGAGTTTCCATTCTCCGATCTCGTTAAGTTTTTTGTGCGTTTCGTTGGCTTTGCCGAGCGCCTTGATATAATCGGCGTAAGTGCAGGCGTTGACCTTCATAAAATGCTTTATCGCCATATCTTCGTTGCCCATAAGCTGCGTTCTGCCGATGTGTATGACCGAGTGACAAGCGTGACAGACGGCGATAACGTCCTCGAGCTTTTGCGTTGCCGTAGCAATGTCGTAGCTCCATTTTTCGTGCGCTTCGAGCCGAGTCGCGGGGCGGCCGCATATCATACACCGCCCGTTCGCGCGGGAATAAGCCTCGCGGCGCACCACGTCCCACTCGGCTTTGGATAAAAGACTGCGCAGATTGGAATACCAGCACCCGTCGGGAACGAGCTCGAAATCGAGTTTTAACCGTTTTTGCTTTTCCATAACGCCCCGCCTTATACTTTTTTTTACCGGAAAACCCGTTCCGTTATCTGCGATAAGTCGCATATAAGTCGGTTATCGCACGATTTTTGATTTTTTAAGAGTTTTTACGGACGTACTCCGCCACCTTGTCGGCGATGAACTCGTGTCCCTTGTCGTTAGGGTGGAGTCCGTCCGAAGTATACTCGTTTTTATTCTCTTCGGTGACGGTAAACCCGCCGCCATAAAGGTCTATATGATCGAGACCGTGGCGCGCGCAAACGGCCTTTATGGCGTTTACGTAATCGATAAGCGGCTCGCAACCGCCTTTTTTGCAACCGTTCTCGCCGAACGGGTATTTCTCAACGAGCCTGTGCGTCGGCAACAAAAAGCAAAGCTTGGCGTTTTTGATATTTTCGCGAACGTACTTTACTATAATATTTAGCGCGCCGTAGAAGGTGTATTCGTCGTTATCGTCGATATCCCCTACGGGTGCGTCGCCGTGAGCATAATCGTTGGTGCCGCCGAAAACGAACACGAAGTCTGCCGATTTATCCATCATCGGCAATCTCTCGATAAAGTCGTGATCGTTGCCGTATTCGTAATGCATAGCGCGCTGGCGGGCTATCCTCGTGCCGCCCACACCGTAATTATTGACCGTGCAACCGAGCTTTTTTCTTAATAAAGAAACGAAATTTTTATCGGGCGACGAAGCTCCGCACCCTGCGGTAATACTGTCGCCCAAAACGTCTATTATCATTATAAATTCTCCGTTTTTATAGGCGGGCGGCTTTTATCCCGCCCCATTTCCGCAAACAAAAAACCTTCTCGCTTTATTTGCTTATATATTTTACCACATATTTTAAACATTTACAAGCTTTCACGGCTTTTTTCTTTTCTCGCCAAAGCTTTTTTCTTATTTTGTCTTGCCAAAAACCGCCGTAAGTTTTTCTCTCCTTTATCACGAAATATGTGATAAAAGAACGTTAAGAGGGCGGAGCGCAAATTTGCGCTCCGCCCCACTGTTTTTCATATTATGCGATATCTTTCTTGCCGTAAAACGGTATTTAAGACGGCCGATTATATAGCGGCTCCTTTAAGATAGAGGCTGCCGATCAAGCGGCGGGAGTATAGGTCTCGGTCTCGTCGAAGACTATATCGGATATTTCGGCGTTCTTGCTTTCGACGTAGATGCCGACGTACTGACCGGTAAAGCCCTTGTTCAAAGTACCCGTGCCGAGATAATTGCCGTCCATATAGTAATGAACGAGGTCGTTTTCGCTGTCCCAGATGAATTTGAGCGTATATTCGACGCCGATATCGGGCATTGCGTTCCTTATGCAA
>JAFZXN010000043.1 GCA_017616695.1 Clostridia bacterium
GGGGCTTATTCCCCGCCCGCGACGATGCGTTTATTTAAAGAAATGGGCGTTTAACGAAGTTATAGCCCTACTTTTTGCCTGTTACGCGGTTTCGGCGGGCTTTCTGAAAACGGTTATCTTTTCCTTGCCCGTCAGCGGGAATTTAAGATCGGGGTTATACTTTGATATCTCCTCGAAAGAAACGCCGAGCCTTTTTGTAACGTCCCACTCGGTATCGCCTTCCATCGCGAGATATACGCTGAACGCCGCCGTTTCCGCCTGCCGTTTATTGCCTTCCGTAAGCGTGTTAATGACGTTATAGCGGGACTTTTGCACTTCGTGCCAGGTAGTTATCAGCTCGGTTTCGGCTTCGAGCCTGCCCGCGCGGAGCTTGCAGTAAACTTCCTTTGCAGTCACTTTGACGTTTTCCGCCGTTCCCTCGCCGCACGGCAAGGTAATATCGAACGGCAGATCGAACGTTCTTGACGAAAGGGCGTTTTCTCCGTCGGCAAAGATAGCTTTCCCCGTGACTACGCCGATAACCGTCAGCTTGTCGCCGTCCGTCTTTAAGTCGGCAAGTTCGACGCATTCGCCCATAAGCTTTATAAACCGCGAATACTCGGGCACTTTGCAGTTGACTACGCCGCTCACCCTGTCCGTCGAAAACCGTTGAGAAACAGACGTGCTTTCAAGCGTGGTGCGGGTAGGTATCAGGTCGCAATTCACGCTGTAACAATCCTCGACGTACGCCGCGTCCGAGATAGTCACGGCGGCGCCGCAAAGCTTTAAGATGGCAGATATTGAAACGGTCGAGCGGTTCTTGGCTTCGTCGACGTAAACTTTAAGGTTCAACTTGTCGACTTCGACGTCGCCGTAAGAAAACGCGGCACTATTCGCGCCGTCGCAATCGACCTCGAATCTGAACGGAATACATCTTACTTCTTTTAATATATCACTGTTTTCGGAAAAAGGCAACATTAAAACGGAAATAATTGCCTCGCCCTCGCAAATTACGACGTCTTCTTCGGCGGTAACGCTCTTTAAGGCGGCTTCCGCGCCCGAATACAGCACGCGTTTTATCTTTTTTTCTTCAAATTCGTCGGTGAGCTCCGTTTCGGAGACGAATCTGTGGTTGGTACCGACTTTCATACTCGCCGTTTTCACGAGAACGTCCGCCCCGTCGATATAGCTTTTTTCTTCGGTAACGGTGTACGTTATCTCCGTCACGAGCGTCGCGACGACGTACAGCATACCGCTTTCGGTCTTGACTCTTACGCCCTCCAAAGCGTGCTTTACGTCCGAAACGTCCGCGTCGGCGCCCGGCATGGCAGTTTTGAAAGAGAACTTTGCTCCGACTTCTATACGCATAAGCTCGTCGCCGACGAATACGGCGTTGAAAGTCGCCAACCCGCCGAAAACCACGAGGTCGCCCTCTTTATCGGCGGCGGACTGATACACTTTGCCCGTCAGATCGAGTATCTTGTCGGCGTTTTCTTCGGTAAGGTTCAAAGAACATTCCACGTTGTTTCTTTCGGTCGTTTTTATTTCCGTGGAAGAATAAAACACGTTGCTTTCCGCCTTGATCATCTCATACGCTCCTTTTTTCGCTGTTAGAGTATATGCAAAGCGGGATAATATAAGAACCGCGGACGACAATTCGCAACGCGCGATTTGCAATTATCAGGCTCGGTCGTAAGTTTTCTTAACGCCCTCAAGCCTTCGGTCTGAAAACTTTCGGCAAATTATATAATTATTCCGTTCGGAACGCACAACGTTCCCGACCTTGCGTATCATATATAATCGATCAACGACCGCAATGCAATATATCGCTCGTCGGAAATTGCACTCGGACGGCGAGCGCCCGACGAATATCACCGCTCGCGTACCGCGAGCGATATCATTCCGCTTTAGCGGTTATCTTTACGTTTCCGCACATTACTTCGGAATAGGAAAAGCTCGTTTTTCCGCTGAAACGGTCTTTGGGGCTGACGGTAAAAAGCGCGGGATAGCACGCCGACACCACGCCCTTAAAGCCGACGAATTTGTTTCTACCCATATTGACGGAAACGTCCACCTCTTTGCCGAGCATATTTTCGAGCGCGGTCTTCACGTTGAAATAATCTGTCTTTTGCTTTATCATACGACAATTATCGGCTTGTTTTTCCGTTTTTAAACGACGAAAACGCCCGTTCCCCGCAAAAAGCCGAACCGCGCCTTTAACGCGCACCGCATATTATACTATTCGTCAACGGCATAATTGCCACGAAAATTATTTGAGAAACTTGACTTATCCGCGCGCGACGGATATAATTATCGTGTAAAAACGATTTTACACGGAGAAATTTATGAAAAAACTTGTAACTTTTCTTTTTACCGCATTGTTATGCGCAATTTCACTGTCCGTTTTAACGGCGTGCGGTAAATATTCGGTTTCCATAAAAAAGAATACCCCCGCACACGACCACGAATGGGGCGAACCGAATTGGTATTGGAACGATTACGATAGCGCAGTCGTAACGTTTACCTGCAAAACGGACGATAGCCATATCAATACCGTAAACGCCACGGTTTCAAGTAACACGATCGCCGCCACTTGCGAAAGCGACGGCAAAACGGTCTATACCGCGACGGCTACCTTTGAAGATAAGACTTATACCGATGAAAAGACAGTTATTTTACCGGCGCTCGGGCATAAATATCACGATCCCGTTTGGGTATGGGGCGATAACCACAGCGCAACGGCTTTATTCGTGTGCGAAAACGACGTTTCGCATACGATAACCGAATCGGCGGTCGTTACTATCAAAACCGATGCCGCGACCTGTACCGAAGAAGGCGCTGCGACCTATATCGCTACGGCCGATTTTAACGGGAACGTTTATACTGACGGTAAAACGGAGATATTACCTATCCTCGGGCACGATTACGTAAGCGTTATAACCTCGCCGACCTGCACTGAACAAGGCTACACGACGTATACTTGTTCACGCTGTAATGATAGTTATGTTTCCGACAACGTGGCCGCTCTCGGACATGATTACGAAAGCGTCGTTACGTCAGCCAAATGTACCGAACAGGGCTATACAACTTATACTTGTTCACGCTGTAACGACAGTTACGTTTCCGACAACGTGGCCGCTCTCGGACACGATTACGCAGGCGTGGCAACTTTGCCGACTTGCACCGAACAGGGCTATACAACTTATACTTGTTCACGCTGTAACGATAGTTACGTTTCAGACAACGTGGCCGCTCTCGGGCATATAGATGAAAACGACGACTATATATGCGACCGCTGTGGATATATTATCAAAACCGAAGGGCTTGAATATACCATTAACTCTGACGGCAAAGGCTATTCGGCCATGGGCATAGGCACCGCCACCGATACCAATATTATTATTCCCGCCACTTACAACGACAAGCCTGTGACGAGTATCGGTAATTATGCATTCAGCGGTTGCACTAGTTTAACGAATGTAACTATCCCTGACAGTGTGACGAGTATCGGTAATTATGCATTCAGCGGTTGCACTAGTTTAACGAATGTAACTATCCCCGACAGCGTGACGAAAGTAGGTGAATTGGCCTTCAATAATTGCGGAGCACAATCTGAAATCGATGGCTTTTATGTTGTGGACGATTGGGTGTTTGATGCAAGAAGTTTTCCAAGCACAGTAATAATACCCGAGGGTATAGTTGGCATTGCCGATTATACATTTAGCGAAAGCGGAATTGAAAGTGCATTTTTCCCGTCGACATTAAAATATATAGGGTATGCATCTTTTTGGGACAGCTGCTTAAGATATATCAGTTTTGAAAATCCCGATGTTATAATCAATTCAAGAGCGTTTAGTCAAACATTTTTGAATAAAATTGATTATAACGGCACAACAAAACAATGGTTGGCACTCAATTATATTGAGAATTCTTGTGAGTCATATAAAGTGTACTGTACGGACGGGATCCTTAACAGAGACGGTACAGAGTACCTCGAAGTAACCCCGAACGAATACTTTACTTTTACTTATATCCAAGCGACTAACTCATATTCTGTAAAAAAAGCAACTACTTCCATGCCGGAAATCGTAGTAATACCTTCAGAATATAATGATAAACCTGTAACGCAAATTGCTTCTTCTGCGTTCTCATATTCTTATAATAAAATAAAAAGGATCGTTATCCCCGACAGTATTACTATAATAGGAGATTGGGCGTTTTGTGATTGCGTAGAACTTGAAAACATCAATATACCTGACGGTGTCACAATTATAGGCAGATCGGTTTTTGAACATTGCTATAAACTCGCAAATGTACAAATACCTTTTGGTGTTGAAAGTATAGGATTAAATGCTTTTAGATATTGTTATTTAAGTAGTATCGAAATCCCTGATAGCGTAACGGATATCGGTGAAGATGCATTCTATAATTGCAGTAATTTAACGAGCGTAACTATGGGCAACGGCGTGACGAGCATTGGTAGAGGAGCGTTCGATGATTGCAGTAGTTTAACAAGCGTAACTATCGGTGACGGCGTGACGAGTATCGGTGATTCTGCGTTCAATAATTGCAACAGCTTAACGAGCGTAACTATCCCAGACAGCGTGATGAGTATCGGTCGGTATGCGTTCTCCGGTTGCAGTAGCTTAACGAACGTGACTATCGGCAACGGCGTGACGAGTATCGGTGAGGGTGTGTTCCGTGATTGCAGTAGTTTAACAAGCGTAACTATCGGGAATAGCGTAGAAAGTATCGGTAATTATGCATTCAGCGGTTGCACTAGTTTAACGAGCATAACTATCCCAGACAGCGTGACAAGTATAGATTTTCTTTATGCGTTTTCTAATTGCAGTGGTTTAATGAGTTTAAATATCGGTAATGGCGTGACGAGCATTGATTATGGTGCGTTTTCTAATTGCAGTAGTTTAACGAACGTGACTATCGGTAACGGCGTGACGAGTATAGGCGAACGTGCATTTTCTAATTGCAGTAATTTATCGAGCGTAACTATCGGGCGTAGCGTGAATAGTATCGGTAATTACGCGTTCGACAATTGCAAAAAATTACTAAAAGTTTATTATAACGGTACTGCCCAAGATTGGTACGATATCTCGATAATCGAACCATATAATTCAAATTGTTATTTATCATATACCACGAGGTATTATTACAGCGAGACGCAGCCGACGGATAGTGGCAACTATTGGCACTACGTCGACGGCGAGCCTACCGTTTGGGAAGTATACACCCAAGGGCTCGAATATAGCCTTAACGAAGACGGCGAAAGTTATTCCGTCACGGGCATCGGCACTGCAACGGATACCGATATAATTATCCCGTCGGCTTACAACGGTAAACCCGTAACTAAAATTGCTAATAGTGCATTTAAAAACTGTAATGTTTTAACGAACGTAACTATTGGGAACAATGTGACAATTATAGGAAGTCTTGCATTCTATAACTGCACCGGTCTAACAAGTATAGAAATACCCGACAGCGTTACGAGTATCGGTTATAATGCTTTCTTTTATTGCACTGATTTAACGAATATAAACGTTGATAATAATAATGAAATTTATAAGTCGATAGACGGTAACCTATACAATAAAGCGGGAACCGAATTGATACAGTACGCCATAGGTAAAGAGACTACATCATTTACTACCCCCGACAGTGTTACGAGTATAAATAAAGAGGCGTTTGAGTATTGCAAAAATTTAACGAGCGTAACTTTCGGGGGCAGCGTAACAAGCATTGGTGAATCTGCTTTTCTTGCTTGCAGTAATTTATCGAGCATAACGTTTAAGGGAACTAAAGCTCAATGGCAGGCAATAACTAAAGGCAATAATTGGAATTTCAGCATCTCTTCCGATTGTAAGGTGTATTGTTCTGACGAAACGTTTGACGTTCGATAATTATCGGCGTATGGTAAAAAGGCTTGCTTAAGTTGGTCGTTTCAACTTGAGCAAGCCTTTTTTTGATTTGATAATATTACGTTTTATCCGTTTCGGTCTGAACGTTGCGGTCGGCGGTTTCTTTTTTCTGCAAGCGGATGAGGCCGATAAAAACGTAGACGCCGCATAAGGTTCCGACCGAAAGCGTGAGTATCCAGAAGATAGCGTCCTGAAATTCACCCGTGCCGAGGCGCGAAACGAGAGCGCCGCCGAAGTCGAACACGGCGTGCAAAGCTATCGGCAACCAGATATCGCCCGTCGATATCGTGACGAAAGAGAACATGGCGCCGAGCAAAAACGTATATAGAAGCTGAAGCATCGTTCCGCCGACCGACGCGCCGGCAAACAGGTTAAAAAGGTGCCACGCCGCGAACACCGCGGAAGATATTATCACCGTCCAAAACACGTTATAGCGCGTGTTTTTCAATTTGTCTGCAACGTAGTCCGTTAAAAGCGCGCGGAAGAACGTTTCCTCGAATACGCCTATCGCAACGCACTCGATAAAAAGAAGCGGTATCAGCTCGTATCTTTCGACGGTGGCTTTGCCGCTTATAAGCGCCGAAAACGGAAAGTTTACGAGCGCCACCGCGATACACGGCAAAATTATCAATAAATTAACGGGAAGCCTTTTTATCTTGGGCGTCAAGAGGTCTTTACACTTTGACGTTGCGACCAAAAACACGCCGAGCGCCGCCACGAAAACGCGCAACAGCACGTCTTTAAACAAGAGGTCGGCAGTTTCGTCGCCGAAAAAGTTTACGCTCGGCAGGTAATACACCGCGACCGCCGCGACCGCAAGCGCGATAAGCGAAAACGTTATCAGGTTATACGTGCTTTTCTTCATTTGCGCCTGCCTTTTCCATGCGGTCTTTCAAAACGAAACGATACAAAAAGTACCAACCGACGCCGACTATTACGAGAATTATCGCCGTCACCTGCGACGGGTACAGCCCGGGTATCCCCGACGAGCCCCTTTCGCTATCCGCGCGCACGAATTCGATAATAAACCGCCACACGCCGTATGCGACGAGATAAATGCTCAAAGCGTTTCTGTTTTTGAATTTTATTATAAGAAAAACGAGCACCGCCGCGAGCGCGAACAAAAACAGCGACTCGAATAATTGCGTCGGCACTCTTTTTGCCCAAACGCCGCCCGAATACATCATTATGCCGTACCATTTGTCGGTGATGGCGCCGTAGCAGCAGCCGCCCATAAGACAGCCTATCCTGCCGAAAGCGTGCGCGCCGACTATGGACGGAGCGGCAATGGTCGCAAGCTCGTTGAATTGGCGGATATTGGCTTTATCTTTAAAAACGAAATGCCCCACGCCGAAGTAAAAGAGTATGAAAACGACCGCGCCGCCGATGAGCCCGCCGTAAAACGTCTGCCCGCGTATGACGAAAACGCCTTCCGCAAGGTAGTTGTAAAACCCTTGGAACAGCATCGCCGACAGCCAGCCGAGTATTATCGTCACGACGGACGTGACGAGTACGAAGTTGAACACCTTGTCGGATAACTTAACTTTGTCGGAAAGTATGCGAAGCGTTACGAACGCCGACACTATGCCGACTATTATGGCTATTACGTACAGGTCTATTCCCGTACCTTCTATAAGCTCGTATGGATACATTTTTTCACCCGTTAAAAGCGTTTGATATTTTCGCGCCGCTATAAAGCCGCATGCGGTAAAAGTCAGCTCGATCTCCTTTTGCGGGTATAGTATAGCATTTATAAAATAAAAAGTCAATTAAACTTTTATGATTGTGATCTTTTGCGTTTTTCGTAGATCGCGGTCTTTTTTTATCGTTTGCCCGCAAAAAATATATATAAACGCGCGATGATCGACTTATAGGCCTGCTTTTGCGGTTTTTGCGCCTTTTTATCCGCGGGCGGA
>JAFZXN010000044.1 GCA_017616695.1 Clostridia bacterium
CGGTCCGTTTACAGTCAATAGCAACGGAACGGTTTCGGGAGCGGGAGCTTCGATAGAAAGCATAGACGACGGCTGGTATCGAGTAACGATAGATATCGCTTCCACCGCTAAATCCGCTACGAATCCCGCATTCTTGTCGAGAATAAACATTACAAACGGCGGGACCGGCGCGGGTTACGTCAAGTATATAGGTGTTAATAAGAAAACCGTAACGGTCGTTGGCGGGACGGGCGGCGGAACTTATGAAGAAGGCGAAAGCGTTACCGTAACGGCAACCATGCCGGAAGACAAACGGTTCGTCGAATGGCGAGTTGACGGAGTTCGGGTATCTGCCGACGAAAGTTATACATTTACTTTAACCGAAGACCTTACTTTAACGGCTATATTCAAAGGGGAATACGATTTTCCGTCGTTGACCGTTGCCGTTTTTGCCGACGTACAGTTGGCAGACGAGAACAAAGGCAATACAAGGAACGCATACCTTGCTCTGAAAAATCATTTGAAATACGCCAAATCGATAAATGCGGACGTCGTATTAATGCCCGGAGATATAGTTAATAACGCCAAAGAAGAGTATTATGAAAACTATGAGAAAGCGATAAAGGCGGTTTACGGAGCGGACGAGTCTGTTTATCCCGAATTTATTCTTTGTATGGGTAACCACGAGTGGTGGGATTTGTCCGAAAATGAAACTACGGACGCCGTTTCGCTTTTTAACGAATATGCTCGCATTGAAACAGCTAATCTCGTAAGAAGAACGTCTATAACCTATTATAAAGACGGCAGCGCCGCGCTTCCCACTTATTATAAAGTTATAAAAGGCATACCGTTTCTTGTCGTATCGGGTGAAAATTCAAAGGGGCAGATAGATGACGCCTTGAAAGACGAAATAGCTGATTGGCTGGAAGAGATTTCGGAACTGCCTTCCGTTAAAGCGGGCGGACCTATTTACATCGCTTATCATTATCCTATTCCGAATGTTACGTATAACGGTGAAGCTACAAATCCCGTTTGCGGTACGATAGACGAGCTTTTTTCCGATTATCATAGCGCAATAGTCTTTACGGGTGACACGCATTTTAACGGGATAAACGAAAGGACCATAAATCAAACCGAATATACTTCGATAAATTTGGGTTCTTCGTCCTATTCGAGAAACATGAGCGTTTCTGCGACGGGTTATCAATACGGCAACGTTAATCTCGGTAGCGGGAAAAATCTTCTTAACGACGAAGTCGGTTTCAAATTCGAATATACGCCGAATATTCTCGTAGCATCCCTCGACGAATGGGGAAGAACGGTTATCGACAGGTATTTCAGCGCAGACGACGTGGAAAACGTTAAAAACGTCGGTATAACATGGACTATCGATCCCGATTATTATTTCTATACGGATGACAGAATAGGCAGCACCGCTTGGGCAAACAATCTTTACGGCAAAGACGGGCTTACTTGGACTAACGGGAAGACTGTAAAATACAATGTGGAAAGCGGAAAAATGATAGTTAAATTTGATGACGTTTCCGATCATAACTTTGCTGAGCATTACAGAATAAAGGTTGAAAATTCATCGGATAGTTCCGATTATAAATTCTATGATTTCAGCGGTAATTATTATAAGTTTGACGACGATTCGCACACTTATCGCTTTATTTTGACCGATCTTCCTTCGGCAAGCGGATATAGAGTTACGGTAACGGCTTACGATTTCTTTGACAACCCGTCTTTGAACTATCTTACGTCGAGCGTTGAAGACGAAACGCTTGCATTTCCGGACGAGAGCGACGTTCAAGCGGCAAAGACTTATTGCGACGCGTCTAAACGGGTTAATTACGATATTACGACAGAAGGAAGTAATTCTTCTCTGGAATATTATTACAGGGGAGTCAGTTCGTATTCGTTTGGCATGGGAATATGTCAGATCATATATAAAAACAATGTAAGCATGGAAAATTATCTTTCCGTAACCGACTGGTCGAATGCAACGGTAACTCTTAAAGTCAAAAACCCTAATGATTTTGATATATACCTTGGGTTAGCTACGGTGATCTACGACGGAAACGGAACGCAAAAATGGCTTGATGATTTCAAATCGACTTATCGCGTTAGAGTTGCGGCAAACAGCGATTGGACTCTTGTTCAATGGGATCTTAACGACATATATAAAAATGAGGCGAACTATATGACGATAACAGCCGAAAATATATGTCGTATAGGTTTAAAAGCGGCGGCAGATCAATCGGTTGTCGATACAGAGGACGGTTATGAGATGACTTTTTATATCGACGATATCGATATAACCGACTCAAGCGGCGGCATCGAAGAGCCGCAGGAAGAAGAGCCTATAATACCTACTTGGGGCGGATATATCGACCTTCCGAGCACGATATCAAGTTACACTTCGAGTAGCAAATATCTGACTTTCAAGATCAAAAAAGTCAACGACGCTGATTCGGGTGTAATTGCATTTATGTTGTCGGACGGATCTACGAATAGTTTCGGGATCAGGATAAACCTTGTTTCTAACGGAGTGCCTACGAATAACCGTGCATGCGCTTCTATAGAAGATCTGGGCGACGGATGGTATTTAATTACCACGCAGACGTGCGAACAGATAGGCGGAAGTGCGTTCAACGCAACCAAACTTATGTATAGTAACGGTTATCCGAGCAAGCAATTCTATTTCAAAGACCTTAGAATTATCGGATAAAAGCAGTATTGCTATTTTATTAAAGCATAAAAGATATAAAAAGGAGTATTGCTAATCCGCTCAGGGCTCTTTAAGGATCAAACGAGAACAAGATGAACAAGCGAAAAGAATTTGTTGAACCGATTTTTAGAATATTTGTCTTTTGTATATCGAACGATATATTTTTATTAAGCAGAACACCGGTAGAACCTATATCAGACGGCGGAGATTTTAATTGGTAACAATAAAAAGAAAATGTATTATTATGAACCGCTAGCGATTTTTTGTGCTTTTTATACAAATGGTTTCTATTGAAGAAAACGACATACTGATAGTGACTTATTAGGCTGAAACGATTATGATTATTATGCGGAGGTTGTGGTAATGAGTGGTAAAATTAAAAAAGCTTTATTGTATTTAATGACTGCTTTTTCAGTTGTATGCATTGCTTTTGGAATATTATTATCAAAGAATCACGATGAGATTGTCAGTGCGGAAGTTGTTCCGGGGGGTATACCTTTGCTTTCCGAAACAAAAGTGCTGAAATCCTCAGATGGAACGATGATGCTTTTAGCAACAGGTATAAATAATTATCAGGATTGCTATGAGTGCGGATACGAAACCGTCGGGTTAAAGGAGGTTACGTACAACCGTGCAAAGTATTATACGTCTATTTCGACGAAAGGCGGAAAAAGTTGGTCCGCTGAAGATATTTTCGGTAGCGGATATGACGGCATGATTGTTTGGGAAGTTAAAAACGAGTCTACTGAAACGTCGTTTAAGCCTTACGTTAAAGTGGGGGAAAGAGAAGGCGGCGTGTTATATCCGACAGAACCCGTTACAACTATATACGGCGCAAACAGAGAACTCGTCGGTAAAGCAGCTATACCGGATAGCGCCGATAAGCCGATCGTTCTTGACGGACTGTCGGATTATGGAGCAGACGTTGCAACGATTGAATTTAACGTGCATCTTGCCGGCGCGAGCGACGAACTGTTGTTTAATCTTGCGGATAATTTAGGCAACTATTACGGAACTTACAGAATAAACAATACTCTCGCAGGTTTTGATACTTCGGGTAGTTTTAACCATGCGGGCGTTACGTGTGAAGTTCTTGGTGGGTCGAACAATTACCATATAGTTGTAACGCTTGTCGATCTGATCGGCGGAAGTATTACCGCGCCTACGGCTATAACAAAACTTTCGGTAGTCGATTCCGCGGCAGGCGTTTCAACGTCTTTAACTTCGGGATCGAGTATAGAAAACATAGACTTTGAATACTGTTCCGTTTTGATGGTTGGCGACGTGCATATCGGCAAATCCGTCGCCGCGCTTAATTATTTCAGAGAAACAATGGAATACGTCAGGGATAACGGTATTAAAGTTGTTATCTTTAACGGCGATTTCGTTCATTACGGCGATGAAGATACCTATGACGCCGCAGACGAAATTTTGGAAGACGTATTTGACGGTTATACCACAGACGATCTTCCCGAATTTATTTTCAATATGGGCAACCACGAGTTTTATCCCAACAGCGGTTGTAATTATCTGGAAACCGATTATGAAACAAGTCTTTCGTTGTTCCGCACTTTTGTTAATAAATGGATGAAAACGCCGATAGGCGAAAGCGACAATATTTATTCGAGAAAAATAGGCGGTATAAATTATATAGTAGCGTGGAGTTCAAAAACGGGAAACACCGCGGGAGACGAATTTACTTCAGCGGATTTTACGAAACTCGGAACTTTGCTCGCTACGGCAACTGCCGGTGACGCGCCTTGCGTTTTGCTTACGCATTGTCCTTGGGGGTATACTTACGGCGCTGATTCGGATACGCCTTCCGCGTCGGTTGTATCAAGCATGACTACGCTTCTTGCAAGTTATCCTTCGGTCATAAACGTTACTTCTCATACGCATTTCTCGGCTCTTCACGAGAGAACTTTAGACCAAACGAATTACACGACCGTTGCTCTTGGTCCTCAAGTAGATGAATTTTACGTCAGCGGATTAGAATATGACGAAAACACTTCGATATTGACTTATTCTAACATTAACAACACCTATAAAAACTATTTTGTAAACGACGGTCAGGCTACTTCTTATTACGAACAAAAACACTTTGGATTTAATTTTACTTTTGGTTCGTCCAACGTTATTATAAAGAGAGTGAATCTCAGCAGCGGTGAAGATTACGAATATGGCACGTGGACTATACCTTATGGTATAACTTCGTCAAATAAAAGCAGTAAGTTCTACTACGAATCGAGCGAAAGAAGCGGTGAAACGCTTTCTTTCGGCGTGGGTGCCGAAATAGGCGTTTCGCTTGCGTCGAAACCCGACACAGACGTGATGAAGTTTACGGTTTCATTTCCCGACGTAGAGAAATATTATGCGGTAGAAGGCTATAAGATAGAGATTTACGATGAAAACGATACTCTTGTTAAAAACGCAAAGTGGTTGTCTTTGTTCTGGGCGGACGTCGGCAACAAGAGCAATTACGAAGCTGTTTTGTCGGATGTTCCGGTTTCTGCGGAATACACAATAAAAGTCTATCCGATTGACTTTTTCGGCGTGTATAACGATCCGCTTATTAAAGAAATAATTACTGCGGAAGAAACTATTGACGAACATCCCGATGCCATTGAAATAAGTGCGCCGTATACCTATAATCCCATAGGTTTCGGTATCTCAAATTTCAAAGACTCCGGGAAGGCGTTTACGTTTGATTATAAAAAATCCGGCGCAGATGGAAGTAATACTATTCTGTTTACGCTTTGGACATCAAGTTGGAATCCGCGTATAACCGAACTGATAACGATAAATGTTGTTGAAAATACCATAAGCGGAGCTACGGGATATATCAAAGATATTGGCAACGGCTGGCATAAAGTAACAATCAATTGTTCCGATATTCCTGTAAATACCGCAAGTGCGACAGGAAACGAAACCGTCGGTCTTCTGTATTTCAATACGGTCAATCACGCATTCTATCTGGATAACGTAGGCTTTATTGATGAAATTTCCGCTTATACTGTTTCCGTAACCAACGGGACGGGCGGAGGAAGTTATTACGAAGGCGAAAGCGTTACCGTTATCGCAAACACCGCACCGGCAAGTAGCATATTCGTAGAGTGGCAAGTAGGCGGCGAGCGCGTCTCGACAGACACTTCTTATACTTTCACGGTGGAAGACGATATTTCTCTTACCGCGGTTTATGCAACGCAGGTATCCGCCGCCAAGATGATGTCGGATTTTGATACGCCCGTTTTGAATTTCGCGTCTTCCGGCAAGGCTTTGACGTTCAAATACAAAAAGACCGGTGCGGACGGAACGAATACTATTTTGCTTTCGCTCTGGGGCGGCGCAGGCGGAACGTGGTCGCCAAGATTGACTGATACGATCACCGTTGACGTCGTTGCAAATACCGTGAGCATAGGTCAGATAAAATCGATTGGAGACGGCTGGTATAAGGTCACGATCAATCTTGACGATATGCCGCTTAATACCGGAACGGCCGACGGAACGGAAACGGCGAGAAAACTTTATTTTAATACCGTTAACCACTCGTTCTATGTTTATGACACGGGATTTACAGACGAAATTGAAAAGTTCACCGTTTCGGTTGAAGATGGCACGGGCGACGGTTCGTATTATAAAGGCGCGCAAGCGACGGTTGTGGCAAGCGTCCCGAACGGTAAACTTTTTGTAGAGTGGCAAGTAGGCGGCGAAAGAGTTTCTACCGACGCTTCTTACACGTTTACGGTAGACGGCGATGTAACTGTATCCGCTATTTTCAAAGATGATCCGCACGACGGCGCGAAAGAATTTACGTCATCAAACGCTTGGAAAGACGGCACGGTCAATTATTACTTCGTAACGCCGTCAGACAGCAAAGTCATCGATCCCGCGACCGATACGATAATATTCGACGTCAAGTTTACGAGCGATTCGGGATTTTTGCAGTTCTATCTCAACGAATATTATTACGGCAGATGGTGCGGTCCGTTCAAACTTACGACCGCCGGTGTTTTGACGGGAACGGGCGCAACGAAGATGGATCTCGGCGACGGTTGGTATCGTATCACGATAGATCTTGCGTCGACCGCTCAATCTGCGACGGTGCCTGCGTACGTTTCAAGGATAAACCTCGCTTCCACATCAGCTGACGGCTATATCAAATATATGGGGCTTGACAGCCACGCAGGCGCGAAGGAATTCACTTCTTCTAACGCTTGGAAAGACGGCACTGTAAATAATTACTTTGTAAGCCCGTCGAACAGCAAGGTTATCGATCCCGCGACCGATACGGCGATATTTGATGTTTTCTTCACGAGTAATTCCGGTCAGTTGCAATTCTATCTCAACGAGTATTATTACGGCAGATACTGCGGGCCGTTCATTATTACATCCGCAGGAGTTTTGACGGGAGAGGGTGCAACTTTGACTGTTTTGGACGGTGTGGACGAAGGTTGGTATCGTATAACGATAGATCTTGCGTCTACCGTTCAATCTGCGACAGCACCGAATTTCGTATCGAGAATCAATCTTGTTTCCACAACGGCTAACGGATATATCAAATATATGGGGTTAAAGCCGTTTACGGTAACCGTTGAAAACGGAACGGGAGGAGGAACTTACGATAAAGGCTCGGAAGCAACCGTCGTCGCAAGCGTTCCTGACGGAAAACTGTTCAAAGAATGGCAGGTAGGCGGAGAAGCGGTTTCTACGGATTCATCCTATACGTTTACCGTAACGAACAACATCACTCTTACCGCGATATTCAAAGACGACCCGCATCTTGGGGCCGACACTTTTGCCGCGTCCACTGCTTCAAGCATAAGTATAGATTCAGTATCAGTCGCAAAAACAATGCTTATCGACGTTAAGATAACCGACGAAACGAATCAGAAAGTTACGTTGTTATTAAAACAGGGCGCCACCGCAAAATATTACGGTTATTACGCAGTATTCAAGTCCGGTGCGCTTGGCGGGACTTATCCCGGCGTCAGCGTGTCGGCTCTTGAAGACGGTTGGTTGCAAATTAAGATAAATCTTGCGGCGGCTACGGCAACAGGCTCTCCCACCTATATAGATAAGATCGAAGTGGCGACCTATACCACCGGTAACGGCTATATAATGTATATGGGCGTTGAGACTTGCGCAATCTCCGTAACCGGCGGAACGGGCGGTGGCACTTACGATAAAGGTACTTCTGCGACGGTAACGGCTAACGGCAACCTTTCGCAGTTTATCGGCTGGAAGAACGGCTCGGGAGATTGGATATCCAACGAAATCAGTTATACGTTTACCATAACCGACGATGCTGTTTTGACCGCAATTTACGGTCCGATTAATCTAACAAGCGGTTTTGATATTCTTATTCCCGATTACGAAGTCAGTTACGAAAGCATACTTGTTTTATCGCTAGACGTATACGTTCCGAATAACGACGCAAAAGTTTATTTCGGACTTTACGACGGCAGTGGTAACTATTACGGAAAATACGGCGTTTCTTATACCGGATTATTATTAGAAGGTTGCAGCACAAGCGGAGTTGCAGTAGAAACTCTCGTTGCAAACCGTAAATTCCGCTTGACTTTCACGCTCGACAACCTTGTTGCAGGCAGCGGAACTCCAGGTAAAATCGTTAAGATTAAAGATATCGTTTCAGTCTCGATTACGGGCAGCACTATCGGCAATATAGCGTTTTCTTATCTCACCGTAAGCGCTAACGCCGTATTGAGATTAGACTACGCCGACAATACCGAACAAATATTGAAGACCGCAAGCGCTCCCGTTTCTCGCCAGACCACGGTCAAGTTTGCCGGCGCTATAGGCGAAAGGGAAACGGCACAACTGACGATGTATGCCATTGCGAATATTTCGGGTAAAGAATTCGACGTATTCTTTACGGACTTTAAGGGAGCGAGCGGAATTATTCCCGCGAGCGCCGTTGAAACAAGTATTTTGCAATATATCAACGTTGACAGTAACTTCGTCGTAACGTTCGGTTATGATACACTTTCCACAGGCTATTATGCCGACGCACTGCTCCCGTTATCGGTTGCAAAAGCAGCGGGCGAAAACACGCTCACGGTTTCGAACGGGAATAACCAAGGTTTGTTCTTGATCCTCAACATTCCGTCAACGGCGGTTAAAGGAAATTATTACGGTAACGTAATAATAACCGTCGAAGATAACGATCCTATGTGTCTGCCCGTACAGATCGAAGTTTACGGTTTTGCTCTTCCCGAAGAATCTGCGGCAAAGACGAGTGTAGGCGTCAGAATGGATCTCATCAACGATTTGTATGAAAAGACAAATAATGACAGCAGCAACGATTGCGATTACTATGACGAAGTTTCGGAATTCTTACAGGAACGCGGCGTAAACGTTGCAACGCTCAGGGGTGGCGTTTGGTCTAACGGAACTATCGACAGATATATCAATAAGTTGAAGATCGCGGCT
This sequence comes from Clostridia bacterium, assembly GCA_017616695.1. Lineage (GTDB taxonomy): Bacteria > Bacillota > Clostridia > Christensenellales > Borkfalkiaceae > UBA4636. The sequence goes on from JAFZXN010000044.1 coordinate 9,161, forward strand.
GCCGATCCCAACGTTACTTCCTATCAGTTGGATTATAACTGGAATTCTTACGGAAACTTTAAGGTTTCGGGAACAATTTATAACGATCAAACCGGATCAAGCACTACTTTATCCAAGAAAAACATCGGTAGCGTAAGTTTGCCGAGAATGGAAAATATTACGTCAGGCAATATTACCTATTATGGATTGAAAGCGGTACTTGAACGACTTGCGACCGAGAGTACAAACGAAGTCGACTTATTCAAAAAGGCGTATATTTATTCCCTTTATGATGAAGTCGACGGTGAAACGGAAATAAAAATATTGCTGAATATGTACGTCTGGTATACCGCAAGAGATTACGTTCTTACTAACTTTGACTGGACTGGAAAATTAAGTGTCAAAGCTTCGCTTGAAAACCTTCACTACGTTGCGGCAGACCTTCCGTTCGATACTCTTTACCGGGGCGTGACCATCACCGTAAACAGTTATGATTCCGCTACTTTCAGCGAAACCGGTACGGCCGATAACTGCGGTATTCCCACAAACACCGCGTTATCTCTCAAAATGGACGGCTTTATGACCGAACCCGTTAAGTTCGACCAGACAGGTCCTTACGCTACGGGCGGGACAAATTCCACTCGCAACCGTTCTGTAAATAACGGCGTCGCCATAATCGAAAACGGTGATTACGTGTGGTGGTATATAGCGGTTGGTTGCGATCCTTATTGGGCAAGTTTTGCCGTTAACGCTTCCACGCTAAATAACAGGATAAACTACTGGCAGATGTTCAAACTCGGTATTGAAGGCATGTATCACTGGAACGCGACGTTGACCGAATCATATATCAGCAACGGTAGCGGCGGATGGAAATTCCAGGAATACGACGCGACGTGGTTCAATACTCAATACGGATTGAGTTCAAGTCAGTATTCCGCGCTTACGACGATGGAAAAAGCGGCGTATATCGAAAGGTACTATCTTGCAAACGGTTTAACTTATCAAGGGCAATACGGCGACGGTATGCTTATATATCTCGTTTCCGCAACATACGGTGAATACGGAGCTGATTTCTTATCGACGATCCGTCTTGAAACAATAGCGGAAGCGACCGATGACTACAACTATCTTGCATACGCTCAATCGCTTATCGACGGTATCGGAAACGCCGGAACGAAGGCTACCTATCAGGCAAATTTAGACGATTTATTCGACGAGCTGTTTACTAACGACGGTGGTTCCGGAAAGTTCACAACGAAAGGATTTACCGCGGATAACGGCGAATTTAAGACGACAAGAGCGGCGCTCGCGGCGCTTATTGAAGAATTGTTGGCACTATAAAGTTGGTTTATCAACGACTTAAGAAGCAGGCAGTTCGCCGAAAAGATTTGACGAACTGCCTAGACCAAAAAGCGAAGAAAGCCTTTTTCGTTATTTAATGTTAAAGGATCATTGCCGATGAAAACAAAGTCACGCATTTTATTTATTTTTACAATTTTATTCTTATGCTCGCTTGCTCTTTTTGCTTGCGAAAAAAACAAAGGAAACCCTGTATCTTCCGAAAAATTTACCGTAACGGTAATAGGCGGCACAGGCAGCGGTGAATACGAAAAAGGAGAAACCGTAACGATAATTGCGGAAGAAAAAGCGGATAGAGTTTTTTCCGAGTGGCAGATAGACGGTGAAAAGGTTTCGGAAGATAGCACATATTCCTTTACGGTAACAAAAAGCGTTACGATAATCGCTTTTTTCGAGTATAAAGCGGTTACGGAAAAATATTCCGTAAAGGTAATTAACGGAACGGGCGGCGGGAGTTTTGAAAATGGCGAAACCGCCACGGTCATCGCGTCTGCGATCGAAGGGAAGACCTTTACGGAGTGGCGGATAAACGGCGAAAAAGTATCGTCAAAACCGACTTATTCCTTTACGGTAACGAAAGACGTTGTCATTACTGCGGTTTATAAAGTCAATCCTGAAAAATACACTATAACCGTTGAAGGCGGTACGGGTGGCGGTGAATACTATGAAGGTGAAACCGTAACGATCAATGCCGACCAAACGAGCATAAAGGTTTTTTCCGAGTGGCAAATAGACGGTATAAAAGTTTCGGATAATCCGACTTATTCTTTTACAGTGACCAAAAATGCTCTGATCGTCGCCGTCTATGAATATATTCCGAGCTCGCTAAGTTATTACGTTCCCGACAACACCGAGCAAATAAAAAAATCGGCGTCGCCGGATTTTTCTTACGACGCATTGCTTTTTTCCGCAGCCAAGGGCGAAAAAGAGAGCGGGCAAGTGATACTTTACAACGGGATCGGTTTGTCTGATTTGCACTACTTTATAAATTTCAGCGATTTCACTAATGAAACGGGCTATATTATCGAAAAGGACAACGTTTCGACCTATATCCAGCACTACGTCAACGTAACCGAGAATTGGAACAGCGGAACGTATAACTCAAGTTATTATCCTAACGGGAAAACCGTTTTGGGAACGGGGTATTATCCCGACGCGCTGATCCCTTACGACGTTGCGGTGTTTTCAGGCGAAAATTCTTTATCAAGCGTCGGCGGCAATAATAACGGGATTTGGTTTACTCTTTCCGTTCCGAAAGATGCTCGGGCAGGGTTATACAGAGGAACTTTAACCATAGAAGTGGAAGACGAAGGGTACTTGTTAATACCTGTTTCCATAACCGTCTATGATTTCGTTATGCCTTCGCAGACATACTTTAAGTCCAATATTTCCATTTGGTCGCAATTCCATGAGTTTGAGGGTGTGGAAGGCTATGAACCCGCGGGGTATTTCGGCATGGAAATGGATTATTACCAGAAGATGCGCGAATTTATTGCGGAAAGAAAAATATCCGTGGAAGGAATACAAACTCATTATTTTGTTGCGCATATGGGGCTGTACGTCGATAAAGCGAGAGAAGTTACGCTCGACGGGAGAGTAGGTTCTTACGACCTTTTGCCGATGGTAAAAAGGAATGTTTCGTTATCGTTAGGGGGAATTGATTTTCAAAACCTGAGAGTAGTAATGGAATATGACGAGTATTATAACGAAGTCAATCACCTTATGGGACTCAGAACATTGTTAAATGGTCTTGCGCAAGCGAGCACGAACGAGATAAATCTTTTCAAAAAGGCTATAATAAGAGTTCCTGAAAACGACGAGCCGGGCGGAACGATAGAATCATTTATCGAATGTATTTTAAGCGAAAACGTTATTAAAAGAAGCATTAATTACGTTCTTAACGACGCAGGCATAAACTGGACGGGAAAATCGGAAGTAAAAGAAGCGTTGAAAAACATCACCGTGATAAACACCACAAATCCCGGGCGTACCGCATTATTCACCGGCGGCTCCCAAACTTTTTATTATAAAGCGGAAAACGGAGTCCATAAAATAACAAAAAAAGGTAGCGGGCTATCTGAATTTCTTAACCCTACTCCTTCCGTAACAGTGAGTATTCCCGCTAATCATACGCTTTTTTACGACGAAACAAATGGGAATTCATCCACGAGAGTATACGTCGATTATAATACGCTAAACGGAGCTTGCCCTGAGTTTAATTATTTCAGGTACGGGACGGAATACTACGATTCCATAATAAACATGAAAAACGACGGCGATCCCGCTACTCACGTTTGGTGGTATTCCTGTTGTAATCCCGAACCGCCCTACGCAAGTCTGTTTATTAACGCGCCTATGATAAAACTTCGCGCCAACAGGTTTATTCAATTCTCTTTAGGCATAGAAGGCGAATTGTATTACTGCGCAAACAGGTGGAATCAGGAATACAGGGACGCTTCGGGGAATATCGCCACACGCATTGTTGACCCCTGGTTAGACCCGAACAGAGTCAATGGTTGTAACGGCGACGGGATGCTTATTTATCCCGCACTTAACAGATATGCAGCGTATAACGCCGTAAAATCGCAAAACGAGAAGGTGTTGTTCTGTTCGTCGATAAGATTGGAAAATTATATGGAAAGCGCCGACGATTACGATTATTTGTGTCTTGCTCAAAGCCTTATAAACAAAATTGCGGACAGAGATATAAAGACAAGCGTTCAAACAAGGTTTAACGGCTATATAGACACACTTTTCGGCAAAAGCGGAAATGTTCCCGATCCTTGTGCTTGTATAACCGACCCCGCCGTATTAAAAACGGCGAGAGCGAATATTGCGAATCTTATTGTTGAACTGAAATGCTGAAAAAAGTCTTTACAAAAAGATATAATCAAGGTATTATATAAAAAAGAAGTTTTTAAGAAAAATATGAAAACGAAGACGTTAGTTATTTTAGGATTCGGACAAAGGGGCAGGGGATATGCCAATTTTGCGAAAAACAATCCCGACAAGTTCAAGGTCGTTGCGATAATCGAGACGGATAAGGGGCGGTTCGATATTGCGAAAAAAGAATATCCGGATGCGACGATGTATTCGGATTATAAAGTTTTTATCAATGATAATATCAAAGCCGATATCGTTGCCGTCTGCACGCAGGACGAGCAACATAAAGAGCATTCGGTTGCATTGATGGCGGCGGGATACAATCTTTTGCTTGAAAAGCCCATAGCCAACAATAAAGCGGATTGCGAGGCCATTTATAAGGCGAGCGTAAAATATGGCAAAAAGGTGATAGTCTGCCACGTTTTGCGCTATTCTCCGTTTTATTCGGCAGTCAAAAGAGTTATAGACAGCGGCGTTTTGGGTGAAATAGTAACAATAAACGCAAGCGAGAACGTAGGTTTCTTTCACCAAGCGCATAGTTTTGTAAGGGGCCCGTGGCGCAACAAAGAGCGATCAAGCCCTATGATACTTTCAAAATGCTGTCACGATATGGATATTATTCGTTATCTTATGGGCGAAAAATGCCTGTCGGTAAATTCTTACGGTTCACTATATTATTTCAACGATGATCATGCTCCGACGGGCGCAACAGAGTATTGTTCTGATTGTCCGTACGCAAGAACATGTATCTGGAACGCTCAAAAACTATATACTACCGATGATTATCTCTGGACGGTAGGATATTTCAGCATGGTAGATAAAACCAAAGAGGATATATTGAAAGATCTTAAATACAGTCAATACGATAAATGCGTTTTTAAAAACGATAACAACGTTGTAGATCACGAAGTAACCATAATGAATTTTGCGAACGGAAAAACCGCTTGCCACACCATGACGGCTTTCAGCAAAACGATATATCGTGATATTAAGGTTCATGGCACCAAAGCCGAACTTTACGGATCGATGGAAGACAATTCTTTTGAAATTCGATATTTCGGCAAGCCCGTTGAAAAGGTCAATATCGATCTCTCCGGTGTTAATTCGGGAGGACACAACGGCGGCGACTTTTATATGATGAATAGCCTTTATAAAGAACTTAACGGAGAAAAAGGCGAAGGAATAACTTATCTTGACGTATCTGTAGAAAGTCACCTGATGAGTTTTGCCGCGGAGGAATCCCGACTTGATAACGGCAAAACGGTAGTAATAAAAAATTAAGCGATTGATAATGAAAATTGTGATAGCGTCCGATTCCTTTAAAGGAAGTTTGTCAGGCGAAACGATCAATTCGATATGGCAAAAGATAACGTGCGCCGAAAGAGATAAATATATTATCGTGCCTCTTCTTGTCGCAGACGGCGGAGACGGGACTTTAGATGCGATAATAAAACAGAAGAACGGAACAATCGTTCCCGTTGAAGTCAGCGGTCCGCTTTTTGAACCTGTATTATCGAGATACGGTGTTTTCGGTGACAGCGCTGTAATATCTGTGTGCGAGTGTTCGGGATTAACGCTTATTCCGGATAATAAACGTAATCCTTTAAGAACGACTTCTTACGGAACCGGGGAACTGATAAGACGCGCCGTTTTGTCGGGCAAAAAGAAAATATACATTACGCTCGGAGGAAGCGCCACGAATGACGGCGGTGTCGGTGCGCTTACCGCTCTCGGTTTTAAGTTTATAAAAAAAGACGGAAGTACAAGCAAAGGCACGGGTGACGAACTATCTGAAATAGTTTCCGTTGACGACAGTTGTGCTATCGATCTTTCGTGTACCGAAATAATAATATTAAGCGATGTCACCAACACTTTCACGGGAGAAAAGGGGGCTGTGAGAACTTTCGCAAGACAAAAAGGTGCTAATGACGCTGAGATCGAATTGCTTGAAAGCGGTATGCTGAATTTTCAAAAGATTTTAGAAAAGCGTTATAAGTCGGACGTAAATGCAATAGTCGGTGGCGGGGCGGCAGGAGGAATGGGTGCAGGTCTTTCCTTAATGCTTAACGCAAGGATCGTTTCCGGGGTGGAAGAAATATTGAAAATCGTCGAATTCGATGAAATAATAAAGGATGCAGATTATATAATAACGGGCGAAGGCAGGATAGACGGACAATCAAAAGACGGAAAGGTAATATCCGGTATAATAAAACACGCCAAAAAATATAAAAAACCAGTTATTGCAATAGTAGGAACTATTGGCAACGATTACGAAGAATTATATGGTCACGGGTTGACTTCGGTGTTTTCCATAATAGATAAACCGTCTCTGTTAGAAGATATTTTGTCGCATTCGGAAAAATTATACGAAAAGACGGCTTTAAACGTTTTGAGATTACTCTGATTGAAGATAAAAATAAAACAAAAAGAGGTATATATGGCGGAAATCGTTGATCGCAATTTGCAAGTAAATAGCAACGTAGACGAAACCGGTGCGAAGTTTTATAATGTTCGTGAAGAACCGTTTGAAGTTTACGGATTATATAACTATCGGACGGAAAAGACATTTAAAAGACTTCCCGACGAACTTTCCAATTTAAGTTGGGGAATAAAGAATTTATACAGAAATACCGCCGGAGCAAGAGTAAGATTTTCTACCGATTCGGATTTTATCATTATTCGTGCAAGAATGTCACAAATATCTTTAATGCCGCATATGCCGCTCGTATCAAGTGCCGGATTTGATCTTTATACCGATTGTAAAGAGTCGGGCATAAGTTGGTTTATCGATATATTCCGTCCCGATATTAATATGACGGAAGGTTACGAGTCCAAGGTTTTTGTTCGCGGTAAAGGCATAAGGTATTATACGATTAATTTTCCGAGTTACAGTAGCGTTGACGAGCTGGAAATAGGTTTGAGTGAAGGCGCTTTCGTTGGCGGAGGACTTAAATATCGTGATATTCTGCCCGTTTTGTATTATGGTTGTTCCGTAACTCAGGGTGCGTGTTCGTCGCGCCCCGGCAACGCTTACCAGAATATTGTAAGTCGCCGCACCAATACCGATTTTATTAATCTCGGTTTTTCAGGCTGGGCGCGCGGTGAAACAGAACTTGTCGGATATATGTCGGGACTTAAAATGTCGGCGTTTGTAAGCGATTACGACCATAACGCACCCGACATAGATCATCTTAAAAAAACGCATAAGAATATGTATGAGATCATTCGCGAAAAAAACCCCGATATTCCTTATATTATTATGTCAAAACCGGATTTTTTCCGTCTCGTCGGAGAAGATATCGAAATAAACGCAGCACGCAGAGACGTTATTTACGAAACGTATAAATACGCTTTGAGAAACGGCGACAAAAACGTGTTTTTTATAGACGGTTCGTCAATGTTTGTTTCTGGCGAAGAAGATATGTGCACCGTTGACAACGCGCATCCCAACGATTACGGTTTTTATCTTATGGCAAATGCCGTTGAAGGCACGTTGCGCAGAATATGGGTTGTCAAAGAACTTTCAAACAAATGATCAAATGATGTTTTAGTGAAACAACAATTTTTGGGTGAGAGATGAACGAAGGATTTAATATAATAAAGCCGCATCATTTTCTCGATTTTCTTTATGATCTCGGCATCGGCTACAGACATGAAGACGAAGCGAATATTTTCGGCAACAGAAACGGAGAATTGTGTCAGGAATTTATTGACGGCAAAATGAAAAGAATCAAATTCACACCGCTCGCAGACGATATTTGTAAACCTTGTAAAAAGCTTTCGGGCGGGGAGGTTTGCACCGATTGTTTTGATGACGAAACTGCATTTTTTTACGGATTTCAACATAAGGTCGATTTCAATTATCAGTTAGATATGAAATTGAACAAGGCACTCCCGAAGATATTCTGTTTCGACAAGATCCGGGCAATGTGTGACGTTTTATGCGAACTCGATAAGGTTTTGACGAAAGAGATAATAGATCTCTATAAATGGCAACGCCCCGAAAGAGCGGAAAAGACTTTCGAAGGCATTAAAAAAGGAAAAACGATATACTCCGATCATTGAAAAAAGCGGCGTGAGCCGCTTTTTCGATTATAATTGAATTATATATTTGCAAATTTGACGCAGGGGAACTGACAGACTGTTTTTAATGTTTCTTCGCTATCCTTTTCGCAATCCCACAGCGTTTCGGCATAGAGCGCGGCGGGTAGCGATATTTCTTTTTCGAAAAGGCCGTCTTCGATAACTGCCTGAACGTTATTTTCTTTACGCAATTCCACCACTCGTTTAATTGTTTTTTGCATATATTTAAGATTTTCTATCCAGTTGACTTGAGAAAACCTCCATATTTTGCGTTTTTCCTTCAACCGATCTTGCATGAATCTTTCGGTCTTTTCGCCGAGGATAAAGTTTTTTTCAATATGTTCGAATTGCGACCAATCGAGAAAGGTCATTTCTTTCAGGACCAATCCAAAACTGTCGTCGACTGAACGTAACTGCGATATCTTTTCGGTGAACTCAAACGTGTTATTAAAATCTTCGGGCTTTATCGTTATATTTCTGCCCGAGTGATCGGCGAAGGGGAATGCTGGCCCGCAGTTTTCCCAGACTATTTTTATTCTCGGATCGACTTTTTTTATATAATCAAGTCTGTTTTTTACCGAATTGGCGTGCAAACCGAATTGTATAGAGAGGTCGGGATATTTTCCGAGTATTTTATCTGAAGTGATATTTACAAGTTCGACCACCGTTTCAGCGATAAGTTTTCCGTTTATATATTCGGTGTCAAGTTCGGTAGCAGATTGAAAATAGATGCCGTCGCCTTTGATCCGGGCGTATTCTTTTTCATATTTCGCAAGAATATCGTTGCTCAATTTTTTGACTGAATCGTCGTCCATGCCCATGGAAACGTTGCAGTTCGTGTCCCAACCCCAAGCAAAACCCCAAATGACTTTTATGCCGAGCGAGTGTGCGTAGTCAACTATATCGTTTGCGTTTATAGGAGCATAATCGTTCCAAATAACGATTTCGTTAAGTTTGAGAAGGACCATATTTTCAAAGAATGCTTTATAATCATAAATGACGTGTCCCCAAGTCCAAACGCCCCGGGTTTCGACGGAGGGGGATGATACTTGTTTCCACTCGGGACATCTCACCGTAAAAGGATTAGTGAAAAAAGCTTTATGAGAAGTGAAAAGATATGTTTTAGGATCGCTTGGATTATAAATAATACTTCCGAAATATTTGTTGATAATATCGACACAACCGTAAAGTACTCCCGCGTCGTCATATCCGCAAACGACCATCATGTCTTTATCTTTGTTCCATACGCTTGTTTTTACCGAAGCCGAATAGCCCTGAGCTCTTTTGGGCACGTCAAGTTCGCTACTTTTTATTATCCTATCGATGATTTTATTATTTTCAGCTGTACCTACAAGGATAGTATTGCATTCTTTTAACAGGTATTCTTCTACTTCATCGGCAGAAAAGCATGATATCGGCGTTTTATAAAGATCGAAAATGGATGCGTTCAGAAGATTGAGCGCTTTTTTTTCTAAACCTTCATATTTCCCGTAAACTATTATCCAGCGGTTTTCCGTCATTTTTTTAGCTCCTTAAACGATTTAACGCCGTTCCAAACTGAATGCAGGGGTAGCCATATAGGCGTATAAGCCCTTAAAAATGTCTTTATCTTCGTATTCTCCGTACGCAAAAGAAAGTGCTTGTTGCGTAAGTTCCGGAAGAGAGTCGACTTTTCCGTCAAGATACTCCTTTATTCTTATAGTGATTTCCTTCAAACGTTGTCTTTGCCCGCCGAGCCGAAGTTCCAGAACGTCAAGTCCGAATATTTTGTTGTCTTTAAGCCAACTTTCCCTTGCGGCTATAATAAAAGCGTCGAGTTTTTTGATGGCAAGGGGAACGGTTTTTTTTGCAAAGTATTCAAGACCTTCTTTGTCGTTTTTTTCGTATAAGGCTTTCAGAGTGTTCCCGAAATTTGCTTTTATCCCGAGATAATCGCAAAGTGTTTTTTCGAGTACAAATATATTGCGATAACGAAGGTTTCTTTTTTCGGCGTTTTTGAATATTTTAACGCAATTTTTATAGTGTTCGCAATAATTATCGTTGGTATGATAGTCGAAAAGCCCGTAAACCGGGTCGTTGTATAATAAATATTTACTTGGATTGCAACTGTAATTGCCTGACAATTCGTAGTTTATCCTGTTTGGCAGATCGAGCGAGATAAAGTCATCGTAAGATGCAAAGAAGAGTTCTTTACAAGTTTTTTTGATATTTGATAGATTAAACCCGTTAGTATATGCATATTCCGCTGCGACGACTATTTGCGGTATAATACAAAAAAGTGGCGCTTCGTTACCGTTATCGCCCCAAGTCGTGACGATAGCTTTCGGGATATTGTTATCTATAGCGGAACGCAAGCCGGGCAATATTCTGTTTATTCCGTAATTATTAAGCGGAGCAAATCCCAGCCATTTCCAAGCCCCGCAGGCAAATTGCAGATCATTGCTTAACGCCTTATGCCTTTGGAACATAGTGTCATAGTGTTTTTTATTGTCGTGATAATAATCCCAATATATAAGATCGACGTTTTCAGGAATAAGTTTTTTTATTTTTTTCAGTGGATCGTTCGTTACATCTTTATCGGGATAATAATCTCCGTTATAAGCAAGTTTAAAGAACATATCGCTCCACATCGAAGCGTGAAATCCGTATTTTTCGGCAATGGCAAGAACTTTTTTAAGGTGATCTACAATTACTTTTATACGATTTTTCGGAACACCGTGTTTTTTTGCGTATTGACCGAAACACACTCCGTCCGCTTCATCGAAACCTATGTTTATTTTATCAGTTCTTAAAGATTGTCTTAGAGTTTTAAATATTTTTTCGATAAGATTGTAGGTTGTGCTTTCGCCGATCATCATTACGTTATATATATCCCAGACTTTTTCATATTTCGGCCATAAAAATATATTATCGAAATGAGCAAGGGTTTGAATACACGGGACTAATTCTATGCCTGAGTTTGTGGCAAAATCATCCATCTGTTTAAGTTCTTCGGAAGAGAATCTGCCGCGTAAATGTCCGAAATAAGGCTCGCCGTCAAGTTCAATGGTATCTTCCATATAAATCTGTAAACTATTATAACCCACAAGAGCGAGTTTAACGACCAGATTTTTGAAAGTTTCAAAGTTTATAACACCGTTTCTCGAGCAATCAAGAAAAAAAGTCAGTTCCTTGAAACGCGGTTTTTCGATAATGTGAAAACTTTTTTTGTTCTTATTCTTTATTGCAATGCCCAATGCCCTGAAAAAATATTTTTTCGGGCAAGAAATTATCAGTTCATTTTCTTTTTTGGCGACGATTATGGTAGGATCAAAGCCGTCGGAAAAATCAACTTTCAGTTCTGTTCCGTTTTCGGAAAAAACCACGTAATCCTTGATGGCGTCCTTATCGATAGAAAAATACTTTAATGAGAAATTATTAAGCGTTAGTTTCATTTGTTTTTACTCAAACAATTATTAAACAATTTTATCTCCGCGCGTTTGATATTTCGTTAGCGACAGGGATGTGCGGATTAATGCAACAAAAATTCATAATGCTTTGTTTTATAAAAAAATTTTAACACAATTTATTGTTTTTGTCAAGTGTCGGACTTGATTTTATAATATTGACAATTGACAAATAGATTAATTTAATATATAATATCATATGATATGAATATAAATAAATAAAAAATTGCGATTCGGAGAAAAATAGTGGGAATTGGAAGGAAGCCTAAAAATATCAGACGTTTCAACAACAAAGTTGTTGCAAGATTGCTTTTGGAAAACAAACTATCTTGCAGAGAGATACAAAAGAAAATCGGTTTGACACACGCTGCGGTAAGGGATATTACGGAAAGACTGTTGGAAATGGAACTTATTGAAGTCAGTAACGACGTTCCCGAGAAGCGCAACAGGGGCGGGCAACATATCCGTTATACTGTAAACGCCGAGAGGGCATATTTTGTATGCATAAATTTTCAATATTCTTTTGAATCGATAAACATTTGCGATCTTACGGGCCAAGTGATTTGGAACGAGAAATTGTCCGCTAAAACCGTTGATAAAAAGTATTTCGGAGAAATAATAAACAGATTGAAGGAAAAACTTTCCGAACTCGAAATACCTGAGAAATATATCTCCGTAATTTCTGTATCTGTTTCGGGCCAGGTGGATCAAAATAGCGGGAAGATGATCATTTCGTTTAAGATAGGAGATGATTTCGTCATAAAAGACGAACTTGCCGCCGCGTTTCCTTTGGCGAAAATAGAAGTCAGAAACGATATAGTGTATTGTTGCATAAAAAGTATTTTGTCCGAAGAATTCGATTATGATAACGGTTCGTCGATATTTTTATACGTCGGAGACGGCATATCCAACGTTTTTGTTTATAATAAGCAGATAGTTACGGGTGTAAACGGTTTTGCCGGCGAAATAGGCGCAAACGCCATAGAAGGCGGGAAACATTTATACGAGGTCTTACATAAGGAATATTTGATAGAGTCGGGCAAAGTTGAATTAAACGATCCATCGGTTACTCTCGATAAGATAATCGAAGTTGCGGACAAGAACGAAGTGCTGCGAGGACAATTTATTGAAATCGCGGAGAATTTCGGAACAGTCGTAAGAAACCTTATAGATATAACCGGTTGTTCGCGTCTTGTTATATCGGGCGCGATAACAAAGTATCCCGAATTTTTTTACAACAAGTTTATTGAGACGATTAAGGACAGCGTTTACAGTTCAAACATTCCGTACTCCGTCGGCTTTTCGAAAAGCAACGAAGCGGTTTTCGGTCAGATAGCTAAATCGAAGCTTTTGGCTCTCGATTGGGTTATGGAGCAATATTGATTGACCGATTTTAATATAAAAATATAAAAATAGTATGCCTTAAACATTTTTTGTTTAAGGTTTTTTATTAATTATCAAATAATAGGAATAGCGGTTTGTGAAAAAATTCGGCAAGAAGTATTATTCTTTGTGAAAAAATTCGGCAAGAAGTATTATTCATTTTTAAAAAATATTTTTTTTAACGTAATGCATTGACAAAAATATCGTAATATGATATAATATCTATAAAACAAAGTATCACGAATAGCGGGTGATTTTGGGTTATAGATAATATTGATAAATAATGTTTTATTATTTTATTTTTTGAGAATAATGAAGCAGTCTTAATCAAATAATAAGCCTTTTCCACTAAGCCCGTCAGTCCGATAACAGTCGATGAGATTTTCATTTGCTTATCGGCGCACTATAAAACAAGGTAATGAATAACATGAAAAATCTCAATAAAAGTATTGCAAAAATAATCGAGGTACTTGCGTTATCGATTGCACTTGCATTTTGCTCTTTGTCTGGTTGTACAGTGTCCGACAATAATGTTAACGACAGTTCAAACGGTAGCTCATCTTCAATCAGCGACGTCAACGATCCTGTTAAAAGCGTCGTAAGTGTTGATAGCGCATACATTTGGGGGGCGCCCGATACCGTTTCTATAATGCAGAACGTCGACGTTTTGACTCAGTGTGAGTTTTGGGGGGAAGAATGGCTTGAAAATTCCGACAAATTGTTCTGTGAAGGTATAAAGGGCGACGTTGAAGCATTTCAAGTTATGATCACCGCCAAGAAAGATATAAAATATTTTGAACTCACCGCAGGAAACTTAACGCGTGAGGACGGAACCGAAACGATAAGCAAGGATAACGTAGAGATCTTGGCGGAAAGATACATAGAAACGAAAAAATCTTCTTCAAGAACTATAAATGCTTGCGAGTTTCTCGGTTGGTATCCGGACGCTCTCGTTCCTATGCAGGCTTATAAAACCCGCAGAGAAAACAAAATAGTTAAAGACAATAATCAAGGTATATGGGTAAATATATCTATTCCCGTAAACGCGGCGGCAGGAACGTATAAGGGTGCGTTTAAGTTGACTCTTGACGAAAATTCGCTTGATCTTCCCGTAACAGTAAAGGTGTATGACATAACAATGCCTGACGAGATCCACATCAAGACGGCTTTCGACCTTTGGTATGAAGAAATAGAATTAGGAGAGGAAAGCGTAGATGATGACGGTAACGAGATCGATTGGCCGCAAATTTATTACGACTTTATGCTTTCAAAGAGGATAACTCCGCAGACGACGGAATATACAAGGACGGTGTATCCTACAAGCGGTAAGTATTCCCAATTCGTTAAAGAGATGGTCGGAATAGCGAGAGACGACAGAATAACGGCGTTTAGAATGCCGTACGCCGGAGCAACGATCGAACCTTACGGTATCGTTGTCGATAAAAACGTAATGATAGGTCTTTTGCACGCGATGGCGCAAAAAAATATAGAATTAAGATCGGAGAATCCTAACGATGATGTCGATCTGTTCAAAAAAGCGGTTTTTTATTTCAATTCTTTGGTAGACGAACCAAGCGCAAGTAAATTTGAAGCCGTTCGTTATTGCGACAGGGCGGTAACGGAAGCCAAGAATGAAGTCGCCCCGCTTCTTGCCGCTTATCCCGACCTTGTTGAAAGTTTAATGAAAATACCGCATCTTGTAACGTCAAAGGTGGACTATCTCGAAGGCGATGAACAAAGCGGCGGAGTTCAGACCTGGTGCCCGCAAACGCAACAATATACGGAGAACGTGCTTAAAGATATAAGAGCAAGAAAAGAATCGACCGAAAAGTATTCTATAGGAGAGGGATTCTGGATTTATATGACCATGGAATCAAACAACCCTTTCCCGTCTTTGCAACTTGACGACAATCTTCTGTCACCGCGTTCGCTTTTCTGGATGAACAAATATTACGATATAGACGGAGTTTTGTATTGGTGTGCTTGCTATTATTCCCATATTAACTCGGCTAAAATAAAATCAAAGCGCGATATATGGAACGATCCCAACTCTTACGTGAATACCAACGGCGACGGATATCTTCTGTATCCCGGCTCAAAATACGGGTTGAATACTCCCATATCGACTTTAAGGCTGGAATCTTTAAGGCAGGGTACGGAAGATTACGAATACATTTATTTACTTGAAAACGCAGTAAAAGAGTATAACGCGACGCACGGAAAATCTCACGACTTCGATAAAATAATGGTAAGGTTTTACAGCGATGTGTTTATGCTCGGCTCGACTACGTGCAGAGCAAACATAGGTAATTTTATGACGGCACGATCGGAGCTTTTAACGCTTTTGGATGCGGTTTCGAACGATACTGAAAACGCGGAAACGCTTCTTTCTACTTACGAACGATATGGAGCGTGATAAAAAGCGGACAAAATAAAACTTCGTTAAAAATGGATATATCCATTTACGGCGATTTTACAAATCACCGTAATAACATTAAATAAAGAAATAATCGAGGAAAAAATAATATGAAAATTAATTTATTGAAAATTCTTTCTTTGTTGTTATGTTTAACGTTTGTCGGTTCTTTGTTTGCGGTTGCCGGTTGCGATCAAGATGCCGGAGAAGAAAGCAAATTCGAGATCAAAGAAAACAATCCTTTGCCCGATATTGAACCGTATAAAGTCTTTAATATGTATAGCGCGTTTTCAAAACAGGAAGGCGTTGAGTATTCTTTCGAAGGCTATTACGTAAATGATAAAGAGATTGTAAAAGATATCGTTTTTGACGGCGCGACTTTCGTAATATCCGCAGATAACGCCGTTTTCGCAAACGTGACGATTACGGGCAAGAAAGGCGCTGAGACGGCGATAAAAGAACTGTCCTTCGACGTTAAAGGCGAACCCGACGTTGTCGATAACGGATACGCCGATCTGTGGTGCGAGCCTAACATTTCCAAGACAATAAGTTATAATCCTAAATATATAAAAGACGGAAACTCTTCTGTAAAAGTTTCTTTCAGCGGCTATTACAATACTTACGGAACGCAGTTCGCAAATTTGATGGGGCATCTGTGCACTGTCGATGGCGGTATTTACGACACCGATTATTTTTCCATTTATAAAGAAGCCAATCAAGATAAGGCGTGGGAAGACGCCGTTATGACGTTTTGGGTATATTACTCCGGCGCGCCGAAAGGGCATGAAGATGCGGCGCTTGAAATGGGTTTTCGCTTTTCTCATATCAATTCTGCTCAACTCCCTGCGGGTGCAAGACGCGATTATGATTTCGGAGATGTTCCCATAATAGATTGCGAGCTTAACGAATGGAAACAGATAGCGATACGATTTAAAGATCTTCATAAGACGACACCTTTGGAACTTAACTTTGAGAAATATAAAAACGGCTGGACGTCTAATGACGAAGTTCTCGAAATGTGCGATTGCGTCAATTTCAAATGCAGATTGAGCCACGAAGACTATGAGTCTATGGACGTCAAGTACATGTATTCCTTTTATTTCGATGCCATAGACATATTGACCTACGCTGATTTTATTAAAAAATACCCCGATTACGATTTCGGTTCGGATGATGGCGGAAAGGGTTTTGATTACGGCGACACAATAGTTGACAAATTTACCATAGAAAACTGGCGGAACGGCAATAAGGGCATTTCTTTCGATTACAGTTTTGTTTCTCCGGAGGGCGAACATCCAAACGATTTATTATATTTTTATCAATGGAAAGGCGAAGGCTATGAATGGGAAAGACTTACCGAAATGGTTGAGATCGATTTTGAAAATATGAGCGCATCAAGCGGAAAGATAATCGATCTCGGCGACGGCAAGTTCAGATACGAATTGATGTTTGAAGACGTACCCATCAACGCTGTTACAGGACAAGAGGCTAACGGAGACGAGACTGCAAATATTATTTGGTTTCAAAATTACGCGACGAGACTTCTGACGGGTAATTATAAAGAAATAGATGCTTATTCGGAATAACGTCGATATACAAAGCAAAAAAATATGAGGTGAAATATGAAAAGAGGAAATATTAAGTTTATAGGTATTATCCTTACTGTTGTCGTCTTGGTGGTTTCGTTGTTCACTTTTGTCGGTTGCAATGATATGCCGGTTAGCCCCGTCGGCGAGGAAACGATAGAAATATCCTATTCGCTCGGCGGATTCGGGGATGCCTGGATAAATGAGGCAATCGAAAAATTCAACGCCGCATTCAAAGATAAAGGCTATTCTGCCGTAATGACGAGATGTGACGCGGCGTTTGACCAGGACGCAGTTACTAACGAAATAAAATCTTATGAAGACAATTCTTACGATTTGTATATCACAATCGGAAACAATATGAATCTTGTCGATTCTTCGTATAGTGTATTGAGAAAGAAAGGCCAGTGTCTATTGGAAGATCTGACAGACGTGTATAACGCAAAGGTGATAAATCTCGACGGCTCGGAAGGAACAGAAACTGTCATGGAGACGAGAAACGGGGAGATGCTTCCTTTCTGTTCCTATAACTTTGATAACCCCGATTTCAAAGGCAAATATTACGGTTTTCAATGGACGTCCGCATACGGCGGCATTGTTGTAAACACAAAAGTTTTAAGAGATTTCGGCTATGACCATACGCCGCGCACTACCAAAGAAATGAAGGAAATGTGCGATAACGTTTTAAATCAATCCAAAAAGACTTCTAAAGGTAAACGCATTTATCCTATGACCTGGCCGGGTGCAAACGCTTCGGGATACTTCGAATATTCGCTTCTTACCTGGATGGCGCAATATATGGGTGTTGAAGGATATATGGATTTCTTCAGATTTAAGCCCGAAGACGGTGATATTTTAGGGCACGGATACGATGTTTATGATAACGAAGGTATTTTGTATGCGCTTAGGGCAATGGAAAGTATTGCCGGGCAAGAGTACGCAGCGACGGGCACGGTTACGACGACCGATCACCTTTTGTCAGATCAGACGCTTGCCGAAGGTGAAGCACTGTTCGAGATCGCAGGCGATTGGTGTTACAGCGAGCTTGTAGGTCTCGAATATGACTACGATACTTTAGCTAATATTGAAATAATGCCCGTTCCTATCGTTTCCGAACTTGCCGACAAAATAGAGCTTCAAGGCTCTGCCGAACAAAAGGAAAGTGTTTTAAGAAATATCGTCAAAGGTATCGACGACGGGAAGACTGACAATCAGATCGCTTCCGAAAATTCCGTTACGGAAAAGCAGGTGGCCGATGTAAGGGAGGCGCGAGGGATTTATTACGATCTCGGCAGAGGACATCAAGCGTATATTCCGTCGTATTCCGATGCGAAAGACGTTGCCAAATTGTTTTTGAGATTTATTTCAAGTAAAGAATTTTCGGATAACGTTTATTCTAAAAAGGCGTTTGGTATCACTGCAAATAAGTCGACCGCCCCTAATGATAATAATTTCTTGTCGTCTTTGACGAGCTGTTGCAGAAAGCCTTATTCAACGCCCATATCCGAAATAACCTGTATTTCAGAGATTCGTTATAACGGCGGTATTGTTTCCACGTTTGAACCATATTACTACGGAGATCTCGCAAAGAGTATGGCAATGCGTTTAAGTGAATATACTGCAGATAAAGTTTACGATAAAGTTAAAAACGGAATGAAAAACAACTGGAGCGTTATCCTTGTGGGCGCTGGTTTGTAATGAAGAATTTTTCAGAGAAAAAAACAGAAAAGATACGGACAAACCGAGGAAAAAGCGGAATATTCGGCAAGAGATCGAAATGGTTTATCTTTGCCTTTTTGATATTCCCGCTCGTTCAGTTTTTTGTGTTTTTTGTCATAGTTAACTATCGTTCGATACTTATGGCGTTTTCGGACGCAAACGGAACGTTTGATTGGGGCAAGAGCAATTGGTTGTTTTTTGTAAAGGAATGGCAATCAACCGAAAAACCTTTCCAGATCAGTTTGAAAAATACGCTCATATATTTTATCGTGAGCAATTTTATCAATCTACCGCTCGTGATCGTATTTGCCTATCTTTTGTTTAAGAAATGCTACGGGCACAGGGTATTCAGAGTTATATTCTTTATGCCTTCCATTATTGGCGTGGTGGTTTTCTGTACTTTATTCCGCTTTTTTGTCGGAAACTTTCAAGGGCAGGAAGGCCCTGTGCTATGGCTGACATCAAAACTATATAATTTGTTTGGGGCGCAGTTACCGGAAAACGCAATGAATCAAGGACTATTAGGTGATTCATCTACGGCGTTTGCCGCTATCATGGTGGAGACCATTTGGACGGGATTCGGTATGAGTCTGATACTTATTTCAGGTGGGCTTGCAAGGCTTCCTGAAAGCATTTTTGAAGCCGCAAAGATTGACGGTGTCGGTATGTGGGGAGAGTTTTGGCATGTAGTAATACCGCTTCTTATGCCCACGGTCGCGTCTGTGTTTATGCTTAATATGGCGGGTCTATTTACTTTCTACGCTCCCGTAATGCTGTTGACCGAAGGGTCTTTTGAAACTTCTACTATAGGTTGGTATATTACAAGATACACATTGCATAGGGCACAATCCGGTGGTAATCTCAATTATCCCGCATTTGTAGGCGTGTTCGTTACGATAATAGCCGTTCCTTTCATTTTGATCGTTCGCAAAGTTCTTGATAAACTTACTCCCGACGTTTCGTATTGATTTTAGTTATGAAAAATAAATTGGCAAACAAACGTATAAAACGTAAAAAGATAATACGTACGCGACAGGAAAAGATAGTTCTTGCTGTTACTACGGCGATATTTATTGTTTACTCGCTTACGCTTATTTATCCTTTCGTATGGGCTCTGTTTACGTCTTTGAAAACACAGATCGAATATAGGAATAATATTTACGGTTTGCCTGAGATCTGGGTGTTCAAAAACATTGGAAAAGCGCTTTCCACAAAAGGCGAAGGCGGAACAACGCTTATCGGAATGTTTTTCAACAGCGTATGGTCGAGTTTCGTTTGCGCGTTCTGCGGAGTGTTTATTTCCACAATGACCGCTTATATAATAACCAAGTACCGTTTCAAAGGCTCAAAGCTTTTTCTACCGATAGCACTTATTCTGCAAGCCTTACCGCTTGTAGGAACAATGCCTGCAATGGTTGGCGTTGTAAAGACTCTCGGAATGTACGATAATCCGCTCTTATTTTGGATAGTGTGGTGCGGCGGCTTTGGATATTCGTTCGTAATACTATGCGGATATTTTAAGGGCGTTTCATGGGAATACGCAGAAGCGGCGTTTATCGACGGCGCGTCTCATACAGCGGTGTTTTTCAAAATAATGGTGCCGCTTGCGTTCCCCGCAATCTTCTCACTGTTTTTGGTATCTTTCATTTCCGCCTGGAACGATTATTTCACTATGTATCTGTATCTGCCGAGTTACCAAACTCTTGCGGTAGGCGTATATCGATGGGAAAAGATAGCAGCACAAAACGGTGGAACGCCCGTATATATGGCAGCATTGCTTCTTTCGGTAATACCGGTTATGATCTTATACGCTTGTTTCCAAAAGACGCTTATGAGTACTTCTCTCGGCGGTGGTATAAAAGAATAGTAATTAAGGAACGCTTTTTAACATGCTTGTTAGTTTAATATAAAGCGTTCCTTTTTCAATATGGAGAGTTATGACGGAAATCGTTTTAGACAAGCTGTCGGTCAGATATGCCGAAAAAAAAGAAAACGTTTTAGCGCTGGATGGGCTGTCTTATACTTTTCATCCTTCGTTTAACGTTGTTCTCGGGGCTTCCGGCTGTGGCAAAACGACTCTACTTAAAACCTTAGCGGGGCTTTTGGAATATCAGGGAAGAATTGTCATTGACGGCGTTGATGTATCGAAAACGCCTACAAATGAACGAAATATGGCGTTTGTATCCCAGCAATATATTCTTTATCCGACAAAAACAATATTTGATAACATTGCTTTTCCTTTGAAAATGCAAAAGATCGCAACAGATGAAATAAAGCAAAGAGTATTTGAAATCGCGAAACAGCTTGATCTTACGGCGTGTCTGACACGCAAACCCAAGCAGATCTCGGGCGGGCAACAACAGCGCGCAGCGATTGCAAAAGCTCTTATTAAAAGACCGTCCATCTGTCTGTTGGACGAACCTTTGTCCAACATCGATCCAAAATTAAGAGCACAATGCAGGCAGCTTATCAAGAACGCTTTAAAAGCGTACGGATGCACCGTAATATACGTCACACATAATGTATATGAAGCAATGGCGCTTGCAGATAATCTTATCGTAATGGAAGACGGTAGGTTTCTGATTTCCGGAAAACCCGACGAAGTCTACAATTCGAAAAGCACCGCCGTAGAGCTTTTAAAAAGCGGTCTGATGGATTTTTGCATTGAGGATTGATATGGGAAAACAAAAGGTGGCAAAAAATGATTTTACCGAAGATAATTTGCCTCATAACAGGGTCGAGATGTTTTTCGATATAATAAAACAGAGATACGACGTTCTTTTAATGATCGGCGTAATGATGTTGTTTTTTTCTCTTCCTTTTCTCGCAGTCGAAGCGATAGGCGAGATCACGTATATCAACATGCTAAAAGAAGGTATAACGTCGTCGGAGGAATTATATGCGTTAAGACAGACGATTTCATTGATTAATCTGGGACCGACAGCGGTTTTCGGCTTTGTACTATCGGGGTTAATGCGGATCGTCAGAAATCTTGTATGGGGCGAACCGATATTTTTCCGGAAGGATTTCTTTTCGGGTATCAGACAGAATTGGATATTTTTTGTGTTTGTTTTTTTGATAATTGCGATAATAAGACTCTTGTTGTCGTATGTCGATGGTCTTATACAAAACGATTTCGTGCGTGCAGTACCCACGGTTTTATGCCTTGCGCTTCTTTTGCCGGTGGGACTGTACGTTTTAAGCGCGACTGTTGTATATAAAGACGGTTTTTTAGCGATACTGAAAAACTCATTAAAATTTTTTGTTAAATCGGCACCCGTTTGTTTTCTTTTCGTGTTTGTAATCGTCGGAGTGTTCTACATTAATTATATTGGTCTGCTGATCTTAAGGCTTGCGTTATCAGTCGTAGCTATAGTGGCGGTTTTGCCGCTGTATCTTGTCGGTTGGACGCTCTATTCGCATAGTATATTCGACAAAATGGTCAATTCCACATCATATCCCGAATACGTAGACAAGGGCATTCACAGATTACATTAATAAGATAATAAACAGGAGAAAATATACAATATTATTTTAATTCTTAAAATCTCTTAATATATCAGCGATTTTGAGAAAACAGTTCAAATTACGTCGGACGAGGGGAGCCAAGAAAGTACGCTGATTTTGATACGAAGTCAGCGTATTTTTTATGCCAAATAAGGGGGAAAAGGGCGGAAAAGAGGTGTGCGGGCAATCAAAAAAAGGCTATCGTTTATTTGACGGCGTATCGTTTTTGGTATATACTTATTGTGCGAGGGTATTATGAACGGTGTTTTTTGTACAAATGCGGGCGAAGGATACGCTCTTATAAAGCCGCATCATTTTCCGGATCATCTTTACGATCTCGCTATCGGCTACAGGCACGAAGACGAGGTCAACGTCAACGAAAGCGGAAACGGCGGAAGGCCTCGTCGCTCGTTACGAGGAAGTTTTAAAACTGAATAAAGATATAGATAAACTTCAAAAACTTGTCGACAGCGAAAAACAACCCAGGAAACGATTTGAATTAAACGACGAATTAAAACGATTAAGAGCAGAATTGGATAAATTGCAGTAAGATCAAGGAGTGATAATTATGGCAGACATAATAATGTATCAAACCGAAGACGGTTTGACTAAAATAGAAGTTGAATTCGATAACGATACCGCATGGCTTACGCAAGCGCAGATGGCGGAACTATTTCAGCGTGATATTTCCGTTATTTCAAGGCATATAAGCAATGTTTTCAGC
Source organism: Clostridia bacterium (assembly GCA_017616695.1). Lineage (GTDB taxonomy): Bacteria > Bacillota > Clostridia > Christensenellales > Borkfalkiaceae > UBA4636. Next base: position 32,246 of record JAFZXN010000044.1, read on the forward strand.
GAGGGTGAAATTGACGAAAAAAGCAATTTGCATTTTTTGCAAATTGCAAATTCAGATAAACCGATAAAACTTTATTCCCTTGACGTAATTATTTCCGTCGGTTATCGCGTAAAATCCATTCGCGGCACGCAGTTCAGAATTTGGGCAAATAAGATACTCAAAGAGTATATGATAAAGGGCTTTGCCATGAACGACGAATTATTAAAGCAAGCGGGCGGCGGCGCGTATTTTAAAGAATTGCTTGCGCGCATACGCGACATTCGTTCGTCTGAAAAGGTCTTTTATCGGCAAGTGCTTGATCTGTTCGCCACAAGCGAAGATTATGACGCCAAATCTTCTGAAGCGCAAAGCCTTTTCAAAGTCATACAAAACAAAATGCACTGGGCGGCACACGGGCACACTGCAAGCGAAGTTATCTTTGAGCGCGCCGACAGCAGCAAGCCGTTTATGGGGCTTACGACCTTCAAAGGCGCGCGCCCGACCAAAAGCGAAGTGGATATTGCCAAAAACTATCTGACCGAAGAAGAACTCGGCATATTGAACAGGCTTGTTTCCGCATATCTTGATTTAGCGGAGATAAAGGCAATGCGTCACGAAAGAATGACTATGAAGGATTGGCTCGTTCAGATAGACGACTTTTTGACAATGACAAGAAGCGACGTTTTACAATCGGCAGGGAAAATCAGTCAGATCGAAGCGCAAGCAAAAGCCGAAGCGGAATATGAAAAATACAAGAAAAAGTCTATCGGCGAATTGACCGCCGTCGAACGCGATTTTTTGACTTCGTTAAAACAAACCCAGAGGAAGTTAGAAAGCAAAACGAAAAAGTCGAATGATTGATAAAAGGAATTATCGAAATGGAAAAACAAAAGAAAAAACCGCTTTATGCTAAATGCTGGTTTAAGACAATTATTTGGATAATTATTCTTATTGCCATAATTGCTTTAATAGCAGGTAATGTACTTTATGCTATTTATGGTTGCCAAGAAAATAAATCGGATTTATTAACCGTTATTAGTGGTTGGGTAAGTGGAATTGCTACCATTTTTTTAGGTATAGTCGCTTTGCGGCAAAATGAAAAATATAAAGATGATGCGGATAAAGACAAAGAAATATTATTGAAACAAAACGAACATATAGCTCTTGAAAACTCTCGTTTAAATGTTTTGCCGTATTTTACTGTAACACAGATTCCATATAGAGTTACTCAAAATTTATTTGATAATATAGAAACAGAAAAAAAAGAGGCAAAAGTTGTAGAAAGATATGAAGAAGGTCTATCATGGTATTTTGCAATAATATTGAATGAAAATAATATATCTCTTGCTAAAACAGAGCCAATAGAAATAAAAAAATGCAAAAGCCAGGTTTTTGAATTGAAGAGAGACTTAAACGGGGTTAAAGTCGCTGTGGAAAGACGTGACAATTATTGTCCTGTTTTGATTAAAAATATTGGTTTAAAAGATGCTGTTAATTTTTCTTTTGAAATATCAAAAGAAGGCGATGATCTTGGGAAATATACAGAATCTATAACTCCAAGGCTTTTTTCGCTTAATGATGAATTAAGATTAGACTTTTACACTCCAAACAAGAACATTAGAAATACTTTTTGGTTGAAGTTCACATATTACGATATAATTGGGAATTTTTATTATCAAAAAGATAAAATTGTTTTTGGGACAGATGATGCAGGCTTTTATCTTGAATTCAAACAACATTTAAATGATAAAAAATAAAGAAGTGATTTAAAAAGATTTTTGCAACAGGGATAAAAATATATGGATAAATTGAAAATGGAATCTAAAAACAGCGTGCAAGCAAACATTGAAAAAATAAAAACATTATTTCCGAACGCGGTAACGGAAGTTTTGCGCGACGGCAAAGTAGAACTTGCCGTTGACTTTGACGTGTTGAAACAAGAAATGTCGGTTAGCCTTATCGACGACAGGGAAGAACGCTATCAATTCACTTGGCCGGACAAGCGCAAGTCCATATTGCTTGCAAACACGCCTATAAGAGCAACGCTCCGCCCGTGCAAGGAAGAAAGCGTCAATTTCGACACCACCGAAAACCTTTATATCGAAGGTGATAATTTAGACGTGCTTAAATTATTGCAAGAAACCTATCTCGGCAAGGTCAAAATGATTTACATTGATCCCCCATATAATACGGGTAACGACTTCGTTTATAACGACGATTTTGCTATGGATTCCGACGAGTATGCCGAAGTAAGCGGACAATACGACGAGCAAGGAAACAGGCTTTTCCAAAACACCGAAAGCAACGGTCGTTTTCATACCGATTGGCTGAATATGCTTTATCCGCGCATTAAAGTGGCAAAAGATATACTTTCTGAAGATGGTGTAATATGTATTTCAATAGATGATAATGAAATAACAAACTTAAGAAAAATTTGTGACGAAATTTTTGGTCAAACAAATTTTGTTGCAATGATTACCGTTATTGTAAAAACAGAAGGTCGTCGATATGGTTTTTTTGCAAAAACACACGAAACTATGTTTGTTTATGCCAAGAATATTGAATTGATTAATCTAAACGAGATAGAAGTTGAAAATGCAAAGTTTGATTACTACGACGATTTAGGGGGATTTAATTTAACAGATTTAAGAAATCAGAATGCCAGAGCGTTTAATAGTTTAAACAGACCAAATTTAAGATATCCATTTTATGTTGATGTCAATAATCCCGACAAATATGGGTTTTGTAAAGTTTCTACAAAGCCGAAAGATAATTATGTTGAAACGTGGGCAATTACTGTAAATGGAAATCAAAGCGTTTGGAGATGGGGAAAAGAAACCGCCGAAAGAGAAATAAATAATATTGTTTCGAGAAAAGGAAGTGACGGGATATATAGGATATATCAAAAATACAGAAAATTAACGCAAACCGCAAAAACGGTTTGGTTTGAAAAGGACTTTATTTCTAATAAAGGAACAAAAGAATTACAAGAATTATTAGGAATAGGTGTATTTGATTTTCCTAAACCACTTGAATTGATTAAACGAATAACCGATATATGTAGTGATAAAGAAGATATAGTCCTTGATTTCTTTTCGGGTTCTGCTACAACTGCGCACGCCGTTATGCAATTAAATGCTGAAGACGGGGGCAATCGCAAGTTTATTATGGTGCAGTTACCCGAAAAATGTGACGAGCAATCGGAAGCATACAAAGCGGGTTATAAAACTATTTGCGAGATTGGCAAAGAGCGTATTCGTCGTGCAGGAAAAAAGGTTGTAGAAGAAAACGGTCTTACGGCGCAAAATCTTGACATAGGTTTCCGTGTTCTTAAACTCGACAGCAGTAATATGAAGGACGTCTTCTATAACCCGCAGGATTACACCCAATCCTTGCTTGACAGTTTAGAAGATAATATTAAACCCGATAGAACTCCGCTTGATCTTTTGTTCCAAGTAATGCTCGAACTCGGCAAGCCTTTATCGGCAAAAATCGAAGAACTTGAAATAACTGTGCCGTCAACTTCAAACTCAACAATCCAAACTCCACACTCGTATAAGGTTTTCAATGTGGACGACGGCGATCTTATCGCTTGTTTCGATAACAGCGTTACTGAAGAAGTCGTAAAAGAGATTGCAAAGAAACAACCTTTATACGCCGTCTTCCGCGATAGTTCTTTTGATAGTGATTCTACGAACGCTAACTTCGATCAGATCTTCGCCACCTACAGCCCCGCAACAGTTAGAAAGGTTTTGTGATTATGAATGGAACTTGTATATTATGTGGAAACAAATCTGAAATAATAGCAGAATATGGTTTTATGATAACTCAATGTCCTGCATGTGGAAGATGGATAATGAGTGATAGAGGTTTCAATATATTATCGTTGGAACAAAAAGATAAATGCAAGAGTTATCTATTTTATCATAAAAGAGAAAAAGGTGATTATTTCATAGGCGAAGAAAATAAATATAAGGATTACATTTCATCTATTAAATCAATAACCGATACAAAGCATTTATCTCTGGATACAATTAATGCGTGGTATCCTAAAACTTTTGTTGATAAGGTCGATTTAATCCTATTAAAACTTGCAGAACTGTCAAATTTTGATGGGGATTTAGTCAATTATGCTAATTTTGGGGATAATTTATTTTTCATCAAGAGTATTAAGAGTTCAAATATTAAAGAAGGTTATGACATAAAAGTTCAATACCGATACATAATTAATTTTTTATCGAAAAACAAGTTTTGTTCTTTTGTTGATTCAGGTTTTTTACAATTATTACCCGATGCTTATGAAAAGATTTACGAATTACAAAAAAATCAAAGCAATAATAAAAACGTATTTGTTTCAATGGCGTTTAATCCCGATACAAAAGATACAAGAGAAGCAATAAGGCAAGGCATAATCAGCGCGGGATATTCACCTGAATTTATCGACGAAATAATACATAATCATCAGATAATTCCCGAAATGCTACGGCTTATAGGTGAATCAAAATTTTTAATTTTGGAAATAACCGAACCTAACTTCGGGGCTTATTATGAAGCCGGTTATGCCGCGGGACTCGGCAAAGAGATAATTGTTTGCTGCAAAGAATTGGTTTTTAATCAAAAAGATTTTTCTTGCCCTAACTTAAAAGAAATAAAAGAAGATAGTCAAGAAGATATTGAAAAAAACGGCTGTAAAATATATGCAAAAGCAATGCGCCCGCATTTTGATATAGCGCAAAAACAAATTCTTGTTTGGTCAGATTATGATGATTTGACTAAAAAATTAACAGAATGGATTAAATATCTATTTCCTACCCCCTAACTCCTATCTCCTAAATCCTAAATAATTATGAAATTTAAGTTTAAGATACAAACATATCAAACAGAAGCTGTGGAAGCCGTTGTCAAAGTTTTTGAAGGACAACCCTTTAACGACAGGGTTTCTTATTTGCGTGACACGGGTATCGTTCAAACTCACACTCAAACCACGTTTTTGGGTGAAGGCGTTTCTTTGGCGGACGAAAACGGCAACGGTTTTGAAAACGCGCAAATAACGCTTTCGGACGCGCAGTTGCTTGATAATATTCGCGAGACACAGACGAGAAACAACCTTAAATTGTCGTCTTCGCTGTCACAGCCTTTAGGTCAGACCTGCCGCTGTTCTCTCGATATAGAAATGGAAACGGGAACGGGTAAGACTTATTGTTATATCAAGACCATTTTCGAGTTAAACAAAAGATACGGTTGGAGCAAGTTTATAGTCGTCGTTCCGTCGATTGCTATTCGTGAAGGCGTGAAAAAGTCCTTTGAAATGACCGAAGACCACTTCTTCGAGCAATATGGCAAGAAGGCAAGATATTTTATCTATAACAGTAAAAATCTTAATTCGCTTGATAATTTCTCGGCAAGCAAAGATATTTACGTTATGATAATCAATTCGCAAGCCTTCGCTTCTTCACTTAAAGAAGGCGCAAAGAACGAAGCGGCGCGAATTATTTACAGTAAGCAGGATAGTTTCGGTTCGCGCCGTCCTATCGACGTTATAGCCGCAAACAGACCGATAGTTATTTTGGACGAGCCTCAAAAACTCGGCGGCGAAGCAACGCAGACTTCGTTAAAATATTTCAAGCCGCTGTTTTCTCTCAATTATTCGGCTACGCATAAAGAAACGCACAATCTCGTTTACGTTCTCGACGCGCTCGACGCATACAATAAAAAACTCGTCAAAAAGATACAGGTAAAGGGCTTTGAACTTAAAAACCTTAAAGGCACGGACGGTTTCGTCTATTTGTCGAAGATCATTATTTCACCCGATAAGCCTCCGGTCGCAAGAGTGGCCTTTGAAATCAATTATCATAACGGCATCAAGCGTGAAAGCAGACTTTTGAAAGTCGAAGACAATTTATTTATGCTGTCTGCCGGCAAGAATATGCCTTCGCTTGAAGAATATCGTAACGGTTACGTTGTCAAAGAGATCAACCCGATCAACAATACAATATCTTTTTTGAACGGCTTAACGATAGGCGCGGAAGAAGCGGTCGGCAACGTCAATGAAATGGATATTCGCCGTATACAGATAAGAGAAACGATTTTATCGCATTTTGAAAAGGAAGAAAAACTATTCAATTACGGGATAAAATGCTTGTCGTTGTTCTTTATCGACGAAGTAGCGCATTATCGTCAATATGACGACGGCGGTAACGAACTTTTAGGCGATTTCGGTAAAATCTTTGAAGATGAATACACGAAGATATTAAACGACCATTTAACGCTTATTGAAACGCCTTATATTAAATATTTGAAGTCTATCGACGTGCAAGATACGCACAAGGGCTATTTCTCTATTGATAAGAAAGGTCATGCGGTCAATTCGACCGTAAATCGTAAAGGTGAGTGCGAAGATATTTCCGCTTACGATTTGATTTTGAAGAATAAAGAAAGGCTTTTGTCTTTTGAAGAACCGACGAGGTTTATCTTTTCGCACTCGGCGCTTCGTGAAGGTTGGGATAACCCGAACGTATTTCAGATTTGCACCTTAAAGCAGTCGAATAGCGAAGTAAACAAGCGGCAGGAAGTCGGGCGCGGTATGCGTCTTTGTGTCAATAAAAGCGGTGAAAGAATAGACAGTTCCGCGGGCGTTAAAGTCCACGATATAAACGTTTTGACGGTCATTGCAAGTGATAGTTACAAACAGTTTGTTGACGAATTGCAAAAAGATATTCGTAAAACGCTTTACGAAAGACCTTCGCAAGCGACGAAAGAATATTTTGCAGGGAAGCACGTTGTCGTTGACGGACAGACTGTCGAAATTACCAAAGAGCAAGCGAACAAGATCGAACGCTATCTTGGTTGGAACGGTTATATTGATTATGACGGGAACGTTACGGAAAGTTATCGTCAAGCAGTCGCAACGGGCAATTTTGCACCGTTACCGCCCGAACTCGAGCCTATGAAAGAAGGCATACACAAACTTGTGCAAGCCATCTTCGACGAAAGCGTTATTATTGATATGGTTTCGCCCGATAATAAGCCTCAAATAACCGATAACAGCCTTATAGAAGAACTTTTTGCTAAAAAAGAGTTTCAAAATCTTTGGAAACGTATCAATCACAAATACGCTTATTCAGTTGAATTTGACAGCAACGAACTAATTGAAAAGGCAGTTAAGAAAATTAACGAAAAGTTGTTCGTCACGAAGTTGACTTACGTTACGACTATCGGCGCGCAGGGCAGCGAAACAATCGATTTCGTTACGCAAAGGACAAGAACCGGAACGCTTTCAAGCGGGTCGTCGAACGTTTGTTACGATTTGATAGGCAATATCTGTCAACGCACAAAACTGACGAGAAAGACCGTCGTAAAGATTTTGAAAGGTTTACGCTCGGATATATTCGCTATGTTCAAGAATAATCCGGAAGAATTTATCAAAAAGGTCTCGGACTATATTATTGACGAAAAAGCGACTATGATTGTTGACCAAATAACCTATAACGTTACGGACGAACAGCCTTATTCGAGTGATATATTTACTGTCAATAAAGGTCTTTTAACGCTCGATAGGGCTTATAAAGCCGAGCGGCATATAACGCCTTACGTTATTTGCGACAGCAACATTGAAAGAGATTTTGCCACGGAACTTGATCATGATAACGAAAAAGTCTGTGTTTATGCAAAATTGCCTACGGGTTTTAAAATTCCTACGCCTGTCGGCGATTACTCGCCCGATTGGGCTATTTCGTTTTACGAAGGAACGGTCAAATATATTTACTTCGTTGCCGAAACGAAAGGCAGTATGGATAGCATGCAGTATAAGGGTGCGGAAAATGCTAAGATCGAGTACGCTAAACGGCTGTTTGCTTCGCTTAACGACAGCGAATTGGAATACGACGCTGTTGATTCATACGGAAAATTGCTCGATATAGTTAAATTATAGAAATGTAACCACAAAAAAACAGCCGCGGGATCTCGGGGAGAGAGCCCGCGGCTTTTAAAATGCGACAAGTCGCAATACGTAGACAAGTTGAGATAGAGGGCGACAAGTCGCAATACGTAGATAAGTCGCGATATAGGTCGATTATCGCGTGATTCCGATAAAAAACGGCTTTGGTTTTCGTAAAGCGGGAAAGTGGTGTGGCGGCGTTAATTGGCGGAGTCGGGTTCGGTAGGAGCGTCCGAAAAATATTTGCGGCGGTCTTTGCCGAATCTTTGATAGTGGTCGGCTTTTTGTTGATACATTCTGCCGTCCGCCATGCGCGCAAGGTCGATAATAGTGTTGCCGGTTTCAAGTTCCGAAGAACAGGCGCAGCCGTAAGAGATACTAAGCGGAAGGCCGTTTTCTTTTGACCATTCTTCGGTGTTGGCGTTAAACGAGGCGCAGATAGCTTCCGTATCCGTTTGGTTTGCTTTGATAAGTACCGCAAATTCGTCGCCGCCGATCCTGAAAGCCTGACCTTTATCGCCGACGCTTTTTTCGATGCACCGCGCGGTGCCGACGATAAGACGGTCGCCGATCTCGTGGCCGCGGGTGTCGTTAGCCTCTTTCAGGCCGTTAAGGTCTACGGCGATATACGCAAGGTCTTCGGGGAGCGCGCCTTCTTTGAGTTTATCGATCTCCGCCTCGTAAGCGCGGCGGTTAAGACAGTCGGTCAGAACGTCTATCAAAGCGTTTTCCTGCTCTTCGACGATGCGCATAGCGGCGTTTATCTTCATACGGAGGTAGTTTATACCCAAAACTATCTGGAAGATAAAGAATATACTGCTATTAATGATAGCTCCGATCGAGTTCGTGCCGAGGATAAGAGAGATCATCAATGCGTCCGCCGCACCGACGATAATGCCGTAAAGCATGGGGCTCATATAAAAGCCGAGCGGGGCGATCATCGAAAAAGTCATAAACACGGTGGGATCGACTACGCCGACTACCGTATAATCGGAATACGTTATCACCAAAGACCAGGCGTAAAACAGTATGGCGCATAGCGGGTTGGCTACGCTCATTACCCGATGCCTACGCTCGATATCCTTTCTGACGTACAGCCACGCGGCTATGTACGCGAGCGCCACCGCCAAAAGGAAGATATAAAACGAGCGGTATCTCCATATATACGCGCCGAAAAATTCGGAATTTATTATGGTGTAACCGAGCATGAATAACTCCAGCACGGCAACGATCAAGGTCGCCGTCATGGATACCCCGCGCGACGATCTGCATAGGCTTATCTGTATCTGTTCGTTTTTGTCGGTAGTTTTCATTTTATTATCCTTTTGAACTATGAACGGGCGATTGCTTTGCGGTTGGTTTTTAAGTCAGACGGTGTGGCGGATAGGCGGCGCCCGATCGGATAATTTTCTTATTGTATAGTTTAATAATATAAGAGTACAGTAGTACATCGTTTTTGTCAAGCGTTTTCTCGTTTATACCGCGGTTTCGGGCGGTTTTTTGCGGTTATTCCGCCGCTTAGGGCTTTTATACGGCTTTTTGCCAATAAGTTAAGGATAAAACGATTTCGCTGCGAAAAGGCTTATCGTCTATTGACTCGCCGCCCGTTGACCGGCATTTTATATTCTTCAGCACTGTTTTGAAAATTATTTCAAAGTAAATTGACTTTCGGGGCGCATTATGATAAAATTGTCTGGGACACAAAGTGAAACGAAGTTTGATAAACGCCGTTTGATAAACGCCGTTCGGACCAAATGAAAACGTGAAAAGCGGTCGGGGCGGATCTACCTTGAGTTTTTCGGAAGAATAAAATTTTTATAAGGTTACGAACAGGGCTATGGAATTTGAATTTTTTAAACTTAAATTTTCTATCGAAGACGGGAAGATAAGGCTCGGCGGTTATCCGCTTGCCGAAGTGCATATCGCGGGCGAAAAAAAGGACAGCCACTACGGTTTGAAGATGGTGCGTTCGAGCGAGTGCGAAAAGCTTTACTACGTTTCTCACGAGCTTTCGGACAGCGGGCTTATAATCGTGCAAAGGAGCGAGCTTGTCGAGGTAAAGACCGTTTTATCGACTTATAGCGGCACTTTCGGCTTTAAAGTCCATAGCGAAGTGACCAATATTTCCGATAAAGAGATAACGCTTGAAGAGGCGTCGGCGCTCGTTTACGGCGGCATTCTCGGCGGGATAAACGAGACGGAAAACGCGTATATCTACCGCTTTACGCAAAGCCACCACGGCGAATGTCAGCCGAGGAAGTTTTCGCTTTTCGATCTGGGGCTTTTCAACGCCAATCCGATTTCGCAAAAAAGAGTTTTCGGCGCCAATATCGGCAGCTGGTCGACAAAAGAAGAATTGCCGCAGGCGATACTCGAATACAAGGGCGATCACACGATGTTCTCGATAGAGAGCAATAACGACTGGTATTGGGAGATCTCCGACTTTGCGGAAAAGATGTATCTTTTCGTCGGCGGCGGGAATATAAACTTCGGCGGCTGGTATAAAAAGCTTGCCCCGAACCAAACGTATTCGACGGTATGCGTCAACTTTGCGTTCGGAAAGTGTCTTGACTGCGTCGTCGGCGAGATGACGAAGTTAAGGCGCGCGGGCCGCACGATTCGGGAGACAGACATGGGCCTACCCGTTATCTTCAACGAATATATGCACCTGTCGTGGGACAGCCCCACCGAGGAAAACACGAGAAAGATAGCCCCCGTAGCGTCGGCGCTCGGCGCAAAATATTACGTTATCGACTGCGGCTGGCACAACGAAGAAGACGGCAATATCATTTACCCTTACGTCGGGCAGTGGAAGGAAAGCAAAAAACGCTTCCCGAGCGGCGTGAAGGCTACGCTCGACTATATCAAGGCGTTGGGACTTAAACCGGGGCTTTGGATCGAGCCGGAGATAATCGGCGAAAAGTGCGAGGAAATGCTCGCCTTTTACGACGACGACTGCTTTATCCGTCGCCACGGAAAAAAGGTCGCGGTGATGGGCAGGCTGTTCCTCGATTTCAGAAACGAAAAGGTCGTCGACTACCTTTCCGGAACTATCCGTCGTATGGTCGAAGAGTACGGCGCGGAATATATCAAGATGGACTACAACCAGGATATGGGCGTCGGCACGGATATCGACTGCGACGGCTTCGGCGAAGGGCTCGAACAGACGCAAAAAGCTTACCTCGATTGGGCGAGAACCATGATAGCGCGCTATCCGAACGTGATATTCGAGACCTGCTCTTCCGGCGGAATGAGAATGGACGATAAGACTTTATCGCAATTCGATATGGTGTCGACTTCCGACCAGACTCTTTATTATAAATACCCGTATATCGTCGGCAACGTCTTTTCGGCGGTGCTTCCGGAACAGGCCGGGGTGTGGAGTTATCCCGTCAACAGTTACGACGACGGCGACGATAAGTTCGAGCCGACCGAAGAATGCGTCAGAAGGCGCGTTTCGGGCGAGATAGTCGCGATGAATATGATAAACGCCTTGCTCGGCAGAATGCATTTATCGAGCCACGTCGAGCTGTTGTCAAAGGAAAACCAAGCGCTTATCAAAGAGGGGATAGCTTATTACGAAAAGCTCGTGGAGATGAAAAAGCGCGCGCTTCCCGTGTTCCCGCTCGGGTTTACCGATTTCAGAGCCGATAACGTTGCCGCAGGGCTTAAAGACGGCGATAAGATATATCTTGCCGTCTGGCACTTAAAGGGCGATAAGGAAGTGAAAATTCCTTTTAAACGCAACGTGGCAAAAGCAAACGTCGGCTATCCTTTGAATATGCCGATCGAATATTGCTCGGAAAAGAACGTTCTGACCGTTCGGTTTTCCGAGGAAAAACAGGCAAGGTTGTTTGAAATAACGCTGATTTGAAATAAGTTGTAAAAAAGCGGGATCTTAAAACCAAAACGCAGATCAAAAAACGGGATCATAATCGAGTATGAAAGTATTGAGGACGATAAGAAACTATTATTTCTACTGCGGCATGGAAAAAGACGAATACAACGCCGTAAAAAAGGACGCCTATATCTCCAATTACAAGGTGTGGAAGATACTTCATTTTCTGATGGCGGCTATCTTCGGGCTGTTGTATCTGTTTTCGTTTGCGAACACCATTATGTCTATGAACAGGTGGTTTTATCTGGGCGCCTTTTTGTATTCCGTGATAGCGATAGTCGCCTTTACGTTTTTAAAAAAGGATTCGCTTATCGCGCAGCTCGTTATTTATCTTTCAATGTCTGTATTGTTCCTTTTCGGGGCGTTCATCAATCTCAATAAGCCCGATCATAACGCGACTACGTTCATAGTCCTTTTGGTCGTCGCTCCGATGTTTATGATAGACAAGCCGTATTTTATGACCATCGAATTGAGCATTGCGTCGGCAATTTATCTTATTTGGATGCACGGGGTGAAGCCCGATTACGTCTGGCAGATAGATATGGCCAACGCCATCACTTTCACGGTGGTCGGGAGCTTTTTGAATATAATTTCAAATTCACTTCGCATAAGGGAATTCGTGCTGACGAGGCAGATCCGTATCCAGAAAGACACCGACGAGATGACAGGCTTAAAAAACAAGGGCTCTTTGACGAGAGAGATCAACGAATATCTTGCCGATCCCGCAACGGATAAAGGCGTTCTGTTTATCTTGGACGTCGATCGTTTTAAGGCGATTAACGACACTTACGGCCACGACGTGGGGGATAAAGTCATCGTAAACCTCGGCAAATTCCTTTCCGAAAGATTTACAAAGGGCGAGGTCATCGGCAGATTCGGCGGCGACGAGTTCATTTTGTTTATAAAAGACGCCGACGACGTTGAGAGCGCTTGCCGTATAGCCGAAGATATCGTTTCGGGAGTTTTTGAAAGCGTCGAATTGCCCGATAAGTCGGAAAAACTGAGTTTAAGCATAGGCATCGCCGCGTATAACGGCAAAGAAAAGAATTATTCGGAACTGTTCAAAAAAGCCGACGAGGCGTTATATAAGGCAAAGGCAAGTAAAGACGGCAGATACTGTCTTTACGGGTAAGACGGATACAACGCGAAATTTTACCCCGAATTTTTGAGAATATCAGCGTGTTTTCGGCGCGGGGATTAATATATCGACAAGTAAAAAAAGCCGGAGGCGAGATCGTTTCGCCTTCGGCTTAAATATTGTTTTTTATTCGATAATCGACTTATACGGACACTTTTGGCACTTGATAATCTGATTTGCGGGCATATCAATCGAGTTCTTTTACCGAGTCGCGCTTCGTTAAGACGGCTTTTATCGGAACGGCGGAGCACTTGCTTTTTTCGTTCAATGCGTCGATCATGGTATTGAAAGCCTTTTTGGCAAACACGTCTTTTTTTGGGCCGATGGACGTTAAAGCGGGGAAAAGATTGTCGCATAAAGGCGTGTCGTCAAAGCTTACGACGGAAACGTCGTCGGGTATCTTAAGGCCTTTAAGCGACAGCGCCGTATAAAGTTTTTGCGCGGCGGCGTCGCAGTGGCAGACGTAAGCCGTCGGGATACTTTCCGGCAAAACGTCTGAAAGGTTGTTGTTTTTTTCGAGATTGTCGTCTATATGCCAGACGGGATCGAACTTTATGCCGTATTCGCATAACGCCTTACGATACCCGAAAAACCTGTCGGCGATAGACGAGGTGACCGAAACGTTGCCGACGAAACCTATCTTTTTATGCCCGTTGTCTATAAGATATTTCGTCAGCATATACGAGCTGTTGTAATTGTCGACGTAGATATAATGCAGATTATATATGGGCGAATAGTAGTCTATATATACGATAGGCAGGCGGCAGGAGCTTAAATACTTCAAAACTTCGGGCTTGGTCTGACCGGCGACGAAAAGCCCGTTGGGAACGAACGTATTGATGACCTCTTTCATCTTTTCCACCGTGTTGGTATTTTCGAGAAAGGCTATCTGAAGGAAGGAATTGGTCTTCGTACATTCGGCGCTCAAAAAGTAGGATATGGGAGAATAAAACTGTTCGCTCGGAGTAAGGAAAAAGTCCTGATTAACGAAAAACAGATATTTTTTGTTTTTTATGTCTGTTTCGGAAGACTTTCCGACGTAGCCCAAGGAATCGGCATAGATCTTTATCTTTTCCCGTAAAGCGTCGCTTACGCCCTTTTTATCGTTCAGCGCCTTGTATACGGCGACTTTGCTTACGCCCATATCGGCGGCTATCTTTTCCAGAGTTATCTTTTGCATATCGTACCCCTCTTATAACTTATTATATCATAAGTCGCGCGACGTGTCAACGGTAAAATACGGTAATATTTGGTTAACGAAAAGCTTTTTTAATATAAAATTAACCGATATCGTCCTTTTTTTAAAAAGGTGTTGACAGGCAGCGGGCGTTGTGATATTATTAAATAACGACGGTAAGGAGACGGATATGTATCTCATTGAAATGAAAAAAAGGATAACGGCTCTTATTTTATGCGCGGCTTTGGCGTTCGCCGTTTGTGCGTGCGAAATAACGCCCGCTCAAAGCGCAAGCGGCGCTTACGGCAACTCGTCGGGCGCGGCTATCGCGGAAAACGAGCCGTTTACTTTGAGCGAGATAGGCGAAGCGGTCGTTCATACGAGCGAGCAAAAGCAGTTTTTGTCAATGGAAAACTTATATAACGTTTCGCGCGTTGCCGATGGCACCAAAGAAAAAAGCAGGCCTCTTCCCGTTAAGCTCGAATGGAAGGACAATACGAATAAGCAAGCCGTATATACCCGCGTTTACGTTAGCGAGAACGCCGATATGTCCGATCCTTTAACTCTCATCACGATGGAAGATAAGGTGTCGGTATATAACTTAAAAGTAGGCGTTAAGTATTATTGGAAAGTGTCCGCCGTTTTCAAAGACGGCAGCGTAACGGAAAGCCGCGTGGCGGAATTTACCACCGAAAACGAGTGCCCGCGCAACGTCTACGTTGACGGCAGCACGAACTGGCGCGATCTCGGCGGGTGGACAACTAAAAGCGGGAAAAAGGTCAGACAGGGGCTTATTTACCGCACGGGAAGGCTCAATACTTCCAATATCGATTCTTCGGTGGCGGAGATAACCGCCGAAGGGATAAAAGAGGCGACTTTGCACCTGAAAATAAAGACGGAGATAGATTTAAGGGGCAAAAGCGAATCGTCTAACATAACGGCGTCCGTCCTTGGCGAAGACGTCAATTATTACCTTTGTCCGATGAACTACGAATCAGACCTATTATCGATCAACGCCGATATGGTTAAAAAAGTGTTCGGCATTTTATCGGACGATGATAACTATCCCGTGATATTCCATTGCCATATCGGAACGGACAGAACGGGTTTCGTGGCGTATCTTATCAACGGACTTTTAGGCGTATCCAAGCAAGATTTGTATAAAGATTATCTCTTTTCCAACTTCGGGAATATCGGCAGCTCGCGCTCCATGGACGACATAGCCGACAGATACGTTGCATCGCTCGATGATTTCGGCGGCGCCGACCTTTCGGAAAAGATAAGAAATTATCTTATTTCCGTGGGAGTCACGCAGGAGCAGATAAATTCGGTCGTTTCGATCCTGACTTAATAGGATATATATTTCTATGACTTTTGCAATCAAATATTTCAACGTATCTCACGCTTGCGGCTAACGGGCGTGAGATTTTTTTTCGGGTAACCATCCGATTAACGTTTCCATTAAAAAACGATATAAACGCAATAACGGATTAATTTAATAAAATTAACCTAAAAATCAACCTGTGTTAACCGAAAAAACGGTCGGTATTTTTAAAACGCATATTGACACGGCATATTCGACATGGTATAATTAATTAGACTATGAGAAAAATTGTTTCGTTTATTTTTATTTTAATATCCGTTTTTGCGCTCACTGCGGGCTGCGCTTTGCCGCAGGGCGGTAGCGCTGCGAAAAGATCGTACAGCTACGTTGAGGCGGACGTTGCCGTCGGAAAGAGTATAAAAAAAGTTGAGTCCTTTGCGGATATCCCCCGAAATTATTCTTACTTCGACTACGAGGCAAAAGCCAAGGCTCTCGATAACGTGGTGTTCGGCTTTGCCGCCGAAGAGAAAGCGATAGCCCCGTCGTACGATCCTTACGATCAGTCCACCTGGACTCCCGTGGGCTTTTGGGTGGATCAGCAAAGACCGCCCGAAAAGTACGAACCGCTCGTTACGGGTTATCTCAAAAGGTCGTTCGGCCTGCCTACTTATATCGGCGACAACAGGGTGCAAAGTTCCGGCCCCGAACCCATAACCACCATATCCATGGTGTTAGGCAGCAGTTTCGCGGGTATAGATAAAAGCGATCAGGTCTTCGGCGGAAAAAGTTACGATTTCGTCGAGATGACTTTGAAAAGCTACGATACGGGCAGCAAACTCGTCAAAAACATAGGCGTTCAAGGCCAGAGCTTCTGGTACGATATCTTTCCGCAGATAATGTTCGCGAGGCTTTACTACATTTACGATTCCGTACCGTATATGAAGGAAATGGTCTTAAACGGCGCCGACGAGTGGTTGGAGGCTTTGCCGTACTTCGTCAAAGACGGTAAGGAAAATTACGAATTCGTCGGTTACAACGTCGTGCTCGAATCCCCGACCACGGTAGGCGATCATATCGAGCCGCCCAACGGCGGATTGGCGTTCCTTTTTTACTCGGCTTACGGAATGACGGGCGAAAAGAAATATTTCGACGGCGCCAAGCGCGTTCTGGACTATCTGGTCACCTATCCCAAAAACCCCAATTACGAGGCCATGACCGATTACGCCCCGTTCGTGGCGGCGGCGATGAACGCAAGGTACGGCACCGATTACGACGTAGGGTTTTTCCTCGATTATCTGTTTGAAGGCGATTCGGCTTTCAGAGCCGGTTGGTCGGTTTTAAGCGGCGATCTCGGCGGATACCCCGTCGACGGGCTCGTAGGTCAAAGCGGCGATTATGCCTTTTCGATGAACTCTTTCCACTTGGCGAGCGTTCTCGCGCCGATGGTCAAGTACGACGTCAGATACGCCGACGCTATCGGGAAGTATCTTCTCAATCTCGTAAGTAACGCGAAGATATTTTTCGCGGAGAACGTTCCTTTGTCCCACCAGACTATGACGGACTATCTTGCTTTCGATCAAAAAGGCGCCGTGTGTTACGAAGGTTTCAGAAACTATTATAACGGCGTGAGCGGCCTTGCCATGGGCGACGCGACGGCTATGTTCGGCCAGCCGAGCGATCTCAGTTTATATAGTTCTGCTTTTATCGGCGCTTTGGGCGGAATGGTCGAAGAGACCGACGTCAAGGGCATTTTGAAAACAGACCTTAACAATACCGACAGCTTCGGCGCCAACGAATACGAAAACTATCTGCTGTATAACCCGTACGAAGTCGCAAAGACCGTGCGTTTTGCGGGAAAGGACGATCGTTACGACCTTTTCGATTCGGTAACGAAGAAAATAGTCGCGAGAAACGTCAAAGGCAGCGTCAATATTTCGATCCCCGCAAGATCGTCGGTCGTGCTCGTCGTGTTACCCGCCGAAAGCGATTATATAAGAGCGGGTAACGAAGTCAAAGTCGGAGGGAAAACGGTAGCGCGCTATCAGGCGGCGGTCAACGTCGATCTTTCGTCGAGACAGGAATTAAACTCTTCGAGCAGGATAAACATAAACTATTCCGCGCCCAAAAACGACGAAGTTATCTTTATGCGGATAGCTTTCGACGACGTAGTCGCTTACGAGGGTGCTCCCTTAAACGAGTATTATCCCGATAAATCGATCTTGCCCGATACCGATTACACTATGAAGATTACCATAGTTACGGAAAACGGACTTACGGATACAACGAATAAACGAGTAGTAGTGAGGTAAAGTTATGAAAAAATTATTTGCGATATTGCTTGCCGTGATATTATGTGTTTGCGCAATTTCCTTATACGGTTGCGATAACGGCGCGGCAAACGATGAAAACGGAACGAGCGTCAACGAAAGCGCCGACAAGTCTTCAGGCGGATCCGGCACTTCCGTAGGTATTCCCGCGTGGGACGGCAACGGCGTAACGTACACCGCGGAACATATTTCCAAGTTCGGCAGCGGAACGCCTTACGGCTACGCCAATTATTACGCCGACGAAGACGTCGCCGCAATATGGAATACCGACACCAGTCTCGACAATTACGGCGGCGTGCAGACGCCTATGCTGTATCTCGACTTTTCCAAAGCCGTGACCTTCAAAATGCAGGTGGTAGGCTGCTATTCGCAATACATAGTCAAATTGGCGGTCGAAGGCGAAAACGAATACTATTACGTTTTGTCGGACGAAAGCAAGGCCGGCGAGATATCGGTAAACGTGGTCGACTCCATGCTCAGCGAAAAATACAAACAGAGAAACACCCAGCCCGATCCCGGATATCACAGCGGCTGGAAGTACGACGGTCAAAAGAAGAATTGCAGTTTCCATATCCTTGCCAAAGGGCCGGACGGCGAATCGCAGACCGCCGAACTCAAGGTCAGAAAGATAAGCGTTTTCAATAACGAAGTCGCCGTAACGGGCGTTACCATAGCTTCTTCCGCGATGAGCGGCAAAAAGTTAAGCGCATTAAAAGGCAGTGCGGGCGTTTTACTGACGGCTACCGTCGCTCCTTCTTCCATAAGCGACAAGTCGGTCATCTGGGAGAGCCTCGATAGCTCCGTGGCTACGGTCGACGATAAGGGTAACGTCAATTTCGTCGGCGTCGGAAAAACGCATATAGTAGCGACTTCCGCCACCGACCAGAGTAAGAGCGACGACGTGGAAATAAACGTATTGAGCGGTTACGAAGATACCGCCGCGTTAAAAGCCAAACTGTCCTCTCTCGCCACCGGCGCTTCCGCGGAAACCGCGGAGACGTTCAAGGACTTATTCAAGACTTCTTGGGCGGACGAAGACGCTATGACGCAATCGGTCGCTCTTTCATCTTCCCGCTCGGCGAGAATGAGGAGCGAAGGCAACGCGTATTACGTATTCGATCATTTCGACGGCGGTAACGCCAACGAAGTATCGGAAGCCGCCGCCAATGCCGACGGGGACAAAGCGTATCTCACGCTGACTCTTGCCTCTTCTTCGGGCGCGGAGATCTACCGTCTTAAAAACGGCGAACTTACCAAAGCCGCGGGCAACGGCTCGATGAAGATGGAATATCTCGAAAAATCGGGCGGCGCTTGGCAAAGAACGGCTTCTTACGACGAATACGTTATCGTAGTAGGAACGGACGGAAACGTCAAAAAAGCCAAAATAAGCGTTATATCCTGCGACGAACTTGCCGATTTTGCCGCCGCCGACTTTGCCGACTCTTCGCTGTGGACCGTTCCCGACAGGACGAAACAGGCGGAAGACCGCGTAGCTCACGCGTTAAGCCCCGCGAGCGTTAAAGTCGAAGGTAACGTCGCCGTGCTCAAACAGAACAAATATCCCGAGGCAAAATATTGTTTCGGCGGGATAATCGGAAATATCACGTCGGCAAAAGGCGACGTCGAGATAGTTTTGGATGTTAAAGAACTCAACAAGATGAACGATTACGTCAAGACGATGTGGGAAATAAAGATAGTTTATTACGAAGCTACGGCAAACGGCTATAAAGTCGTAAGTTCCAACCCGATAAAACTTGCCTCCGGCAACGAGGCGAAAGAGTACGACTTTACCTTTAAGCCCGCATACGAATATTTCAGGCTGTATCTCGTCGTCAACGGCAGCGATATAGGAGCGCAGTTTGCCGACGCCGAGATGAAGATAGCGGGAATGAAGGTCTACGCACTGGATAGTTGAACAAATTGATTTTTAAATTTTGATATGTTGAAAAGAAAGATAATAGACTGCTGTGACTTAAAGCCCTCCGACGAGCGTTTTGAAGTCATAGGGGCGTTCAATCCGGCGGTAGTAAGCGTCGGCGGGACCACTTATATGATCTTAAGAGTAGCGGAAAAGGCCAAACAAACGAAAAAAGGCAGTTTTCTCGTTCCCTATTTCAAGCCGGACAAAGGATTGGACATATTGAGTATACCGCTAAACGAAGACTACGATTTTTCGGACGTCAGAGTGATAAGAAGAAAAAACGAGTTTTACTTAACGTCCATGTCTCATTTCAGGATAGGCAGAAGCAGCGACGGGATAAACTTCGATTTTTCGGAAAATATCTGCATTTTTCCGCAGACAGATTATGAAGAATACGGCATAGAAGACGCCCGTATTACTGCGGCGGAAGGCGTGTTTTACGTAACTTATACCGCCGTAAACAGAAAGGGAACTTTCGTAGCTTTAATGACTACGAAAGATTTCAGGCACTTTGAAAGAAAAGGCGTTTTGTTTTCAAGAGACGATAAGGACTGCGTTATCTTCCCCGACAAGATAAACGGAAAGTATTACGCGATGCACCGCCCGAGTACCGAGGAAAACCAGACTCTCGATATCTTCACGGCGGAAAGCGACGACCTTATAAACTGGACTTCGTTGGGGGCTTTGACGGGCGCGAGGCTCGACTTTACTTCGAGCGCGAGGCTCGGCGCCGGCGCGGTGCCGATAAAGACCGAAAAAGGTTATCTTGAAATTTATCACAGCGCCGACGAGAACAACAGATATTTCCTTGCGGCCATGCTCCTCGATCCTTCGGATCCGACCAAAGTCCTCGCAAAAAGCAAGAGTCCTTTGATAGAGCCGACAAAAGATTATGAGAAGACGGGGTTCGTAAACGAAGTTGTCTTTACCTGCGGGCTGACAAAAACCGACGACGCGCTCAATATTTATTACGGAGTGTGCGATTTAGGCGTAGCCGTTGCGTACGTTCCCATGTCAAAAGTGTGGGACAATATGGAGGTAAAATGAAAAGATCGAGATTATTTGCGCTGATAATATTATTGATATTTTCTTTCACGCTTTTTGCGGGCTGTACCGACGATCTTTCTTCCGACGGGGCGTTATTCATAGCTCTCGATAAGGAAGACGAAGGTCGTTACGACGAACTGTTCAGCTACTACGAACAGCAGACGGGCGTGAAGATAACCGCCACTTACGGTCAGGACGTAAGTAAGCTTATAGGTACCAAGCAGGAACCCGATATCATAAAAACCAGCACCGTCTTGTCGCTTGCGATGAAGGATAACCTATTGGATCTTACTTCATTGATAAACGCCGACGACGAGATCAAAACTTCCGATTATATCGACAGCATTATGGAGGCTTTGACGGTGAACGGCAAGATAGTCGCTTTGCCTACTTCCATCAATACTTCGCTTTTGTATTACAACAAGAGCCTTTTCGACCAAAACGCCGCCGCTATTCGCGAGGCTTTGGGCTTAAGCGACGGTCAAAGCGTTTACCCTTCGGCCGATTGGACTTACGACGATTACCGTAAAGCCGGCGTTGCGCTCACCAAAAAGGAAGACGGCTCCTACACGCAGTTCGGCGCGGAAACGCAGACGTCCTGGTGGGGCGAGTGGCTCGTTTACGTCAATCAGATGGGCGGCAGCTTTTACGTTGTCGGTTCAAATAACAAGGTGTGCGCTCTCAACAGTTCCGAGGCGCTTGCGGCGACGCAGTTTTTCGTTTCCAAGTCTATGGGCGACGCAACCGAAAAATTCGCGCCCAACGCGGCGGAGGCTCTTGGCGGCTGCTCTTTCGTCAACGGCAACGTCGGCATGATATTCGGCGGGCACATGGGCGACTGGTACAGCTACGACAAACTCGGTTTGAATTGGGACGTGCAGGTGCTCCCCACTCCGACGGGGCGGCCCGATGCGCGCGGCGGAGAGATATCCGCGGACGCGTTCGGGATATCGGTGCGCAGTAAAAGAGTGAAAGCGGCGTTCGACTTCCTTAAACTGTGGACGGGCGAAAAAGGCGCGTTGCAGATGTATAAATACGGCAAAGTCGGAGCGCTTAAAAATATGAGAACGCTCGTTGCGGCTTTACCCGAATCGGAACGCGGCTCGATAAATATCTCGGCGGTGTTCGACGCGGTGGATAAAGCTGTCGTCTTACCGAGGGAAGAGAACTTCTCCAAAGTGGCAAGAGAAACGGTCATGGCAAAGCTTTACAGGTTGCTTTTGCCCGGTTCGAGAGGCGAGACCGATATAGTTAAGGTGCTCAACGAAATCAAATCCGAAGTCGATGAATTTTACAGAAATTTAGGCTGATCCCGTATGGAAAAATTCGAAGTGAAAAAAGCGATGACAAGACCTATAAACAGAAAGCTTGTTTTAAGAGAGAACAAGTATTTCCTTATGTTCGCGGGGATAGCGATCATAGGTTTTTTGCTTTTTTATCTTTATCCCATAATCCGTACGCTCATATTGAGTTTTACGAACAAAGGTTTCGGCCCGTATTACGATTACGTCGGATTTGAAAACTATATTTACGCGCTTTCCAAAGACAAACTCTTCGGCGCGGCGATAGGGAAATCGCTCATTTTCGCTTTCATAAGCGGAACGCTCGTTCTGGTAACGTCTCTCATGCTCGCGATGCTTCTTAATTCCAAGGTAAAAGGCATAGGGGTATTCCGTACCATATACTTTTTGCCGTTCATTATCCCGAGCTTTGCCGTCGGCGCCGTCTACAAAAACATATTCAACCCGTCTAACGGCGTGGTCAACGCTTTATTAAGACTGTTCGGCGTGGCGGAAGAAGAGTTGCCGTTATGGTACGCCGGCCCCGATACGGCGCTTGCCACGATGATAATCATAAGTTCTTTCGGTTTCGGGGTAAAGATGCTCGTGTTTTTGGCGGCTTTGCAGGGTATACCCAAACATTATTACGAAGTCGCGGATATAGAAGGCGCGTCGAAAGCAAGGCAGTTTTTCAAGATAACGCTCCCGATGATCTCGCCGATGACGTTTTTTAACATAATCCTTATCACGATAGACGGGCTGAAGGCGTTTTCGCTCGCGTTCGTTATGGGCAACGGCAACGGCTGGCCGGCAAACTCCACGTTATTGTTCCCGATATATATGTTTACGACGGCGTTTTCCGACTTCAAAATGGGTTACGCCGCGGCGATGGCGTGGCTTTTCTTCCTTTTGATACTCGCTCTGACGGGGATACACTTCCTTATCTCCCGTTTCTACGTGCAGAAGGATCTGTATTGAGGTGGTTATGACTGACGCGAACGTTATCGAAAAAAAAAGAAAAGCTCCGTTTAAAGGACGGACGGTCGTTATATACGCTCTGCTCGTATTTTTTGCGATAGTGGCGTTATTTCCCTTGTATTACCTATTGATAACCGCGTTCAAAAGCGAGAACGAGGCGGAGCTTACCACTACTTTATGGCCGCAGACGTTCGAGCTTTTCGAGAATATCAAATTCGTTCTTAATTACGAAGATTACAACGTCGGGAGAATGTTTTTGAACACCATGCTCGTTTTCGTACTTAAAACGGCGGGAACTTGCGTGACCTGTTCTTTGGCGGCGTACGGCTTTGCCATGTACAGATTCCCCGGTAAAAAGATAATATTTTTCATGCTGCTTGCGACTATGATGATACCGGGAGAGCTGCTCGGCATACCCATTTACGAATTTATGGTGAACACGGGCTTAAGAGACGTCGCGTTCATACCGCTATGGATAGCGGCGTGGTTCGGAACGGACGTTTTCGTCATATTCCTGTTCCGCCAATTCTTCGAGACGGTCCCGAAAGCCTTGATCGAGGCGGCGAGGATAGACGGCTACAACGAGTTTCAGATATTTTTCAAGATAGTTCTGCCGCTCAATAAGCCGGTATACGTAACGGTCATATTGCTCAATTTCGTCGGAACGTACAACGATCTGTACGGCCCCGCGCTCTACATAACGGATAAGAGCAATTATTTAATGGCGCAGAGCATAAATATGTTTGAAAACCTCTACCAAAGCGGCGGCAGCTATACGGTGGTTCCCTGGAACTACGTTTCGGTAGCCACGCTTATAGCGATGATACCCGTAGTCTTACTTTTCAGTTTCATGCAAAAACAATTTATGGAAAGCGTTTCGGGCGTAGGGATAAAAGGATGAGCGAATTTTTGTCGAAGTCGGAATATTTAAACGGGCTGCTTATTGCTCACCGCGAAAAAAAGACGGTCGTAAAAACGTATAAACTATCGTTTTTCGGCGTGGACGGGCAAGACGTATATAATATCTGCAACGAGTTTACCGTGGGCGGAAAGACCTATATCGCGGGAAGAGTGGAAAAACGCAATTCCGAGATAAGCGAAGTGGTCGTTTTCGAGAAGATAGAAACGGGAAAGTATTCCGCCACCGATATCCGTTTCGAAATGCTGCAGGATCCTTGCTGTGCGTTTATCGACGGCGAGATGATTCTGGGCGGCACGAAGATATACGCGGACTTTGACGGCAGGATAAATAATTGGAACACCGCGTTCTTTCGCGGTAAAGACTTAAATGATCTGACGCACTTTGCCGACGCGCCGAAAAAGATGAAGGACGTAAGGCTTTTCAAAACCGATAAAGTCCATATCTTTACCCGTCCGCAGGGCGGAAAGGCAAATATGGGCAAAATAGGCTACGCGGCGGTCGACAGTTTATCGGACGTCAACGAGGCCGTGATGGAAAACGCCGTTTTACTTGACGGGCAATTCGACGAATTTACCTGGGGCGGCGTAAATCAGGTCCACCTTTTATCGAACGGAAAGCTCGGTGTTTTAGGGCATATCGCCGTCATGAGCGAAGGCGACGTGCGCCATTACTACGCCATGACGTTTTTATTCGATCAGAAAACGGGAACTTGCGGCAAAGTCAAGATAATTTGCGAACGCAGCGATTTTACAAAGGGCACGTATAAAAGAGAAGACCTTATCGACGTCGTTTTTACCGGCGGGCTGAACAGAAAAAAAGACGGAACGGCGGAACTATTCGTAGGGCTGTCAGACGCTGAGGCGCATTGCGCCGTCATAGAAGATCCGTTCAAGGAGTACGAAACCGATCAATGAAGAAATTTGCGATCATAATTCTGGCGATAATGCTATCGTTCGTCGCCGTTTCCTGCGAACAGAGCGTAGCGGAAACGAAAGACAGCGAAAGCGCCGCCGTTACAATAAAAAAAGACGCGGAAGAATTAAAGCCCGTAAAGGTCGTTTTCGATCTGAAAAAGCCGTCGGATATAGTTTTCGATATCGGGCTTGAAGAGGACGAAGAGCTTATCTGTCTCGAAGGCGAAAACGTTGCCGACGGCGATTATATCGTTTCGGACGGCAAATTGTTCGTCAAGCGCGAGTATTGGACGACGCTTAAAGGCGGCGAGCACGTTTTCAAAGTCGTTACGACGAAAAACGAAAAGAAACTCTCGTTCGATATCGACGCGGAAAACAAGGACAACAATATAGTAAACGGCGGCTTCGAGACGGGCGATCTTTTCGGCTGGACGGCGTATACGATCTTCAAAGGCGAAGACGATATTTTAAGTTTTGTCGACGAGGGCGTAAAAGAAAACGACACGTTCTTCACGTTCGAAGTTCCTTACGGCGGCAAAGGCAAGTACGTTTACGGTTTTGACGACCGCGACGGAGACAACAAGGATAAATGGAACGAACGAATGGGCGTGATGCGCTCGTCGACGTTCGTTCTCGGCGGGTGCGGCTTCGTGTCGTTTATGCTCGGCGGCGGCAAGAACGGGCAATTATGCTATCTTTCCGTGCGCGACGCGGAGACCGACGAAGAGATAGCTCGCTACAAAAACGAAAAATTCAATTCGACTTCGTATATTCTCGACGAAGAGAACTATTACGAAGCCAATCTCGTATCGTATAAAGCCGATCTTTCGGCGCATCTCGGCAAAAAGCTTTATTTCGAGTTCGTCGATCTCGGCGGGAGAGATTGGGATCTTCTCACGTTCGACGAAATAGTTTCTTATCATAAGACCGAGCCTGAGACGGGCGTTTTAGCGAAAGACATAAAGCCGACGTTCACCGATTCTTACGTTCCGAACGTCCTGTACAACGGGGATCTTTCCAAAGGGCTCGAAGGCTATTCGGAATTTTCGGCAAGCAGCTCGAACGAAAGCGTTTTTACGGTGGCAAACGGCGTTCTGAAAAGCGACGCGCAGGGCGACGAGGGAAGGGGAACTTTGAGATCTTCCCTTTTCAGAGTGGACGGTTCGGGGATAATTTCCATGAACGTGGGCGCGGCGCAGGGAAAACGGTTCGATAAGGACACTTTTATTTCCATAAGGGAAAGAAACACCAATCGCGAATTGTTCCGCTTTGCCAACCGTAATCACGACGGAAATACGATGATCAGGTATTACGTCGACCTTTCCGAACATATCGGGAAACAATGTTATATCGAAATAGTTGATAATGCAGCCGGCTCGTACGACGTTATATTCGTTTCGGATATAATAACGTACTACGCCTCGATGCCCGTATACGGGTTGGACAATGCTGCCGTAAATCTTGTATATTAAAAGGAGGCTTATCAATGAAAAGTCATTTTATAAGAGCACTTGCGCTTATCGCTGTAACTGCGCTTGCCGTTATGGCGACTTGCCTGTTTGCGTCCTGCGACGCGGTCGGAGTTAAAAAGAACAACAGCTCTTCCGGCAATTCGATATCGTCGGACGTCTCCGCCGATGAGGGCGAGTCGCAAAGCGAAGCTCAAAGTCAATCGGGCTCTCAAAGCGGCGAACAGCCGCCCGTCACGGATATGCCGCCCGTACTCGAGATATACGACTCGGTGTACGTATCGGGCGACTACGAGGTCGGTTTGCTTACTCTCGGCTGTGAGATAACCGAGATCACCGTCGACGCGGCTATCGTACCCGAAACGAGATACGTTTACGCCGACGACACGCTGACTATCTCGGGCGAATATCTCGCTACGTTCGATGGCAAAGAAAACTACAAACTGAAAGTTACGACCGAGGGCGGCTCTGCCGAGGCGTATTTCACCGTCAACGATACGCCCGCGATCACGCCCAAGACGGATTTTATCAAATATCCGGGCGAAAGCATTAAGAACGAAAGCTTTGCTTCTTACGTTTCAAATAATGTCGGCGGACTTACTCTTTCTTACGCGCTCGCTCCCGCTTCGGAAGATAAAGGCGAACTTACCGACAAAGGCAACGGAAAGTTCGATTTCACTCCGAACGGCGTTTACTACGGCGACGTTATCATAGTATTTACCGCGACCGACGAATACGGCGCTTCCGACAGTTGCAACGTCGTTCTGAATTTCAAGAGGATAGACCCCGTCGTCATCGACGCAGACAAGACTTTTGAAAAAGGCGACGCGGAAGACCTTCGTTATAAAGTCCACACGTACGGCACGGAAAGCAACACCGATCTTTACTTCGAGATGACCGATATTTTGTACGGCACCGAAAGTATAGGTTCGGAAAACTACGTTTTAAAACCCGACGGCAATAAAAAGTATTTCGCATTGACCGCAGATTATCTTTCGGGGCTCGATCTCGGAACTTATACTTATACCTTGACGACCACCGCGGGCAGCGCCGAGTTCAGCGTTACCGTCACAGAACCCGAGCCGGACTATACTCCCGTACTTGAGATAGAGAACGCGGTGTACGTTTCGGGCGATTACGCGGTAAGTCTTACGACGTTCGATAAGGGTATAATCGAAGTTGCGATAGACTCGACCGTCTTATCCGAAGGCGATTACGTTTACGCCGACGATACTCTGACTATTTACGGCGAATACCTCTCGGCGTTTGCCGACAAGGCAAATTACAAACTGAAAGTTACCACTTCCGGCGGCTCTGCCGAGGCGTATTTCTCTATCAACGACGCGCCCGTGGTAACGCCCAAGACGAATTTCGTCAAATTACCCGGCGAAAACATAAAAGACGAAAGCTTCGCTTCTTACGTTTCGAACAGTATCGGAGAACTTACCCTTACCTATGAACTCGACAACGCTTCGGCCGACAAAGGCACGCTTACCGATAAGGGTAACGGAAAATTCGATTTCACGCCGAGCGGCGTTTACTACGGCAACGTAACGATAATCTTTACCGCTACCGACGAGTACGGCGCGTTCGACAGCTGCGAAGTGATCCTTACTTACAAGAGGGTAGACCCCGTTATCATAGACGGCGACAAGACTTTTGAAAAAGGCACCGACACGGGCGACCTTTTATATAAAGTCCATACCTACGGCACGGAAAGCAACACGTCGCTTTACTTCGAGATGACCGATATTATGTCCGATACCGAAAGCATAGGTTCGGAAAATTACGTTATCAAACCCAACGACGACAAGAGATATTTCGCATTGAAAGCCGAATATCTTTCGGGACTCGACCTCGGAACTTACACTTACACCTTGACGACCACCGCAGGAAGCGCCGAGTTCAGCGTTACGATAACCGAACCCGAGCCCGATTATACCCCCGTACTCGATATAACCGACGCGGTTTACGTTTCGGGTGATTACGAGGTAAGCCTTACTACGTTCGATCTCGATATAACCGAGGTTTCCATCGACTCTGCCGTTTTGTCGGAAAGCGATTACGTTTACGCCGCAGATACTTTGACTATTTACGGCGAATATCTCGCGGCGTTTGATGCCAAGGCAAACTACAAACTGAAGGTTACGACCGAGGGCGGCTCCGCCGAAGCGTATTTCTCTATTAACGATACGCCCGTGGTAACGCCCAAGACCGACTTTATCAAAGTCCCCGGCGAAAGCATTGCCGCAGAAAGCTTTGCTTCTTACGCCACGAACAGCATCGGCGCGCTCACTCTGACCTACGCGCTCGATCCTTCCTGCGAGGGAAAAGGCACGCTTACCGATAACGGCGACGGAACGTTCGATTTCACGCCGAACGGTTACTATTACGGCGACGTGACGATAATCTTTACCGCTACCGACGAGTACGGCGCTTCCGACAGCTGCGAAGTGATCCTTACTTACAAGAGGATAGATCCCGTCATCATAGACGCCGACAAGGCTTTCGAGAAAGCCACCGATACCGACGACCTTTTATATAAAGTCCATACTTACGGTACGGAAAGCAACACGTCGCTTTACTTCGAGATGACCGATATTTTGTTCGGCACCGAAAGCATAGGCTCGGCAAATTACGTTCTGAAACCGAATGACGACAAGAAGTATTTCGCATTGAAAGCCGAATATCTTATGACGTTGGCTCCCGATACTTACACTTACACCTTGACGACCACCGCGGGAAGCTCCGAGTTCACCGTTACCGTTACCGATTCGAGGCCCGTCACGGTCGATAAGTCCGTAGCTTCGTTCGTCAAAGGCGAGGACGATAACGATATAACGTTGACCGTTACTCCTTACGCCAACGTGGTTACCGCCGAAAGCTTCACGATAGAAGGCGTAGATATCACCGAAGGCGACGATTTCACTTATGCAAACAACGTCTTCACCTTTAAGAAAGCGTTTATGAACGGTCTAAGTGACGGCGTTTACAGATTGAGCATCAACGGCGAAGAAAAGTTCAGACTGACCGTATCCGAAGCCGCACCCGTTTTGCCGACGGTCGTTGCCGAAAACGGCGGGTTCCGTATCGACCTTTATCAGGACGTAGCATTTACGGTAGAACTTAACGGCAGCACTTTCAACGGCCTCTATTACGGCGAAGAAGAGCTTACGACCGGCACCGATTACTATCTCGACGGCGACGACAGATTGGTAATAAGAGCCGCTAAACTAATAAATATCTATCGTTTCGGAACGAGTTCTTACGGCTTCCGTCTCGACGTTCTGGAAAACGAAGGCGCGGAGTTCAACGTGGTTTACGAAAACGCCGACAACAGAGTGCTCAACGGCGGCTTCGAAACGGGTACGATATACGGTTGGAATTCCTACGCTATCTGGAAGAACGAAAGCGGTATGGCGGCTTGGTCGAACGACAGAGTGGTCAACGGAACGTATTTCGACGATAAGTATTCGTATAACAGAGACGGCGGTTACAACCTCGGCATCTACGGCGGCAGTATCGGCAAAGACTCCGGTCAGGAGAGAATGGGACACCTCAGATCGGCAAACTTCACTTTAGGCGGCACCGGCTGGATATCCTTTAAACTGGGCGGCGGCAGAAGGACCGAATTTGCCTACGTTTCGGTAAGAAGAACGGCTGACGACGTGGAAATAGCGCGTTTCGGGAACAGACATTTCAACGATACGTCGAAAGTTCCCGAAAACAATTCCAAAGACGGCACGAAGAAGAACGCCGAAGCGTATCTGTTCCAATATTATTATAATTTGTCCGCATATCTCGGTCAGCAACTGTATTTCGTAATAAGCGATAATTCTTCCGACAACTGGTGCGTTCTTTCTGCGGACAGCTTCTTTACCTACTACGCGACCGCTCCCGAAACGACGGAAGACACTCTCGCGACGAACATTCTGCCCACTATCGCAAACGTCGATACGGCTTCCGCGGAGATAAAGTGCGGTTCCTTCGGCGACGATTGGAGCACTTATTGGACGGACGTCAGCGGCAACTACGGCTGGTCGGACAACAAGATGAGAAGTAACCGGAACGGCACGGGCGACGGCGGCGTAGGCGTGCTCCGCTCTTCGGCGTTTACCGTAAGTTCGGATAATCCGTATCTCTTCTTCAAGTGGTCGGGCGGTATGTCGCACGACAAGAAGGAATTTATTTCCGTAAAAGAGGTCGGCACCAATATCGAAGTAATGCGTTTTGTCAGCGGCGATTCTTCCGAGACCAACGACGACAAGAAACAGACTATGGATCTTACGGGCATTGCGGATAACGGCAAGAAGTATTATCTCGAAATAAGCGATAACGACACCGGCAGCTGGGGTTGTATATTCGTATGCGAGTTCGCTTTCCAGAATTCTGCGTATTCGAGAACGAGTAAACAGATAATCTACGACGATTCGCCGTTAGTTCACTACAGACCT
The DNA here is from genome assembly GCA_017616695.1 of Clostridia bacterium. Taxonomy (GTDB): domain Bacteria; phylum Bacillota; class Clostridia; order Christensenellales; family Borkfalkiaceae; genus UBA4636. Next base: position 63,010 of record JAFZXN010000044.1, read on the forward strand.
GCGACGGCTTACGTCGATCCTTATTGATCAAAAACAGTATAATATGATTTACGTCGCGCGGCTAAAAAGCCGCGCGGCGGATAAAACCTTTTTGACACGAGATAAAAAAGAAAACTTTATATAACCGTTTTCGTTTGTTTGCGGTGCCAAAAAACTTTTGCAACGACGGAGACCTTTTTGGATCTACCGAAGAAATATATAAAATAAAGAAGGAAGACAAAAATGAAGAAAAAGACATTTGAAGAAGTAATCATTACTGTTGAAACGTTCAACGAAGACGTCATTATAATGACTTCTTTCAATGGCGACTACGAAGGAGGCGCATGGGACAGTGATGATCCGTTTGATCCGTCTTAAAAAATCGCGCGACAGCGCGGCGCGTTTCGTTTGCTCTCGGATACTCGTGGTTATGATATTCGTCATGGCGTTTGCGGTCGCCGTTTTCAGCTGTTCGGCTTGTAAACCGAACGACGCCGAAGATAACGCTTCCGTTATAAACGGCACGGAAAAAAGTTACGAATTATCGAGTGTTAACGATCCGTTGACAGATAGCAGTGCCGAAGAAAGCTATTCGGGAGAAGATAGTTCCGAAGATAGCAGCGGCAGGCAGTACGGCATACCGTCAAACGGCGGCATTTTTGAAGGAAATTAAATAACAGTGGGGTAGAAATATGAATAGAAAATTCAAAGCGATAATTATTCCGATATTATCGGCGATCTTTTTTGTAAGTCTCGTTTTTGCTTTTGCCATCGGCAACGGCGCAAACAAAAAATCGGCTTATGCGGAAGGTGAAAATTTCAGTTCGACGAAACACATGATATCCGTCGACGGTAACTATATGATCCTCGCAACGGCGTTCAAACTTTCCTTGATAAAAGCGGAAACGGAATACGCCATGGGTTATACGGTAACTTACGACGGGGACGATCACGACGTGTATTCGAGCGTTTATTACGAAGGTATAACTTTGAAATCGGGGGGGGGTACTAAAAGTTACACTTCAGAGGACATATTCGGAGAAACGTTTTCTTCCGAAAACGGATATGCGCTCATAGTGGAAGAGATAGACTACGTTCCCGGCAAAGTTTACGATTATAAGGTGTTTCTCGACGAAAAGGGCGGAGACGTCCTTTACGGCACGCAATATGCCGGTCATCGGAAATTCAAAGTCGCTTTTGACAGCGACGGCGGAAGTTCCGTTTCTTCGCAGTTTATAAGAAACGGCGCTACGGCTTCGACTCCGGAAGAACCCGAAAAGGACGGCTATAACTTCGTCGGTTGGAAGAACGGAGGAGACGACTTCAGCTTTTCCACGACGATAAGCGGCAACGTTACGCTCACCGCACAGTGGAAAGAGCGCCCGACGCTCGTGCTTGCCGACGAGCATTCTTATATGATAGATAAATATAACGACGTCGGTTACACGGTCGATCTTAACGACTATACTGCGGGCGAACTCGTTCTCAAAAACGGCGAGACCACGCTTACCGCCGACACCGACTATTATTTCGACGAGGGGAGCAGTAAGCTCGTTATGAAAGCCTCGTATCTTAATAATATCTATCGTTTCGGTACGAGTTCGTATACGCTCAACTTGAACGGCACCGATTTTGCCGTCGTTTACGAGAACGCGGCGAACAGGGTGCTCAACGGCGGTTTCGACAGAGGTACGCTTTACGGCTGGAATTCTTACGCTATCTGGAAGAACGAAAGCGGTATGATAGCCTGGACGGACGACAGAGTAGTAAACGGCACGTATTTCGACGATAAGTATTCGTATAACAGAGACGGCGGTTACAACCTCGGCATCTACGGCGGCGGTATCAGCAAAGACTCCGGTCAGGAGAGAATGGGACATCTTAGATCGTCGAACTTCACTTTAGGCGGCACCGGCTGGATATCATTCAAACTGGGTGGCGGAAACGTGCCGCAGTTTGCATACGTTTCCGTAAGAAAAACGGCAGACAACGTAGAAGTCGCGCGTTTCGGCAACAGACATTTCAACGATACGTCCAAAGTACCCGTAAACAATTCCAACGACGGCACGAAGAAGAACGCCGAGGCGTATCTGTTCCAATATTATTATAATTTGTCCGCATATCTCGGTCAGCAACTGTATTTCGTAATAAGCGATACGTCGTCAAACAACTGGTGCGTTTTGTCGGCGGACAGTTTCTATACCTATTACGCGACCGCTCCCGAAACGACGGCAGACACCCTTGCAACGAACATTCTGCCCACGCTCAAGAACAGTAATAACGATCCCACCAACGAGATACTCGGTTCGCATCAGTTCTCGAGTGATGGCGTTTCCAATTATTGGACTATCGACGGATCCGGTTGGGGTTACGTAAGCGAAAAGAACAACGGTATGAGAAGTGACGCTGTAGGCGGCGATCCCGCCGTAGGTATCCTCCGTTCGGCGGCGTTTACCCTCAACGGTAACAAGTACGTGAAATTCGGCTGGGGCGGCGGTCTCAAATACGACAAGGTAATTTTCGTATCGATAAAAGAAGTAGGAACCAATATCGAAGTCAAAAGATACGTAAGACGTGAAGATAAGAGTGATTTCAAAGCCGATTCTTACGAAAATTGTATATTCGATCTGTCCGATCTTTCTACCGATAAAGCGTATTATATCGAGTTCTGCGACAACAGAACGGACGGTTGGGGCGTTTCGTACGTCAGGAGCTTGTATCTGATAGATAAAAGCACTTACGACGGAATTACTTCAGGCGACAGAGCGGTAGAGATTTCGGGCATAGTCACCGACTACACCTACGTCAATCCTTACTGATAAAAAACAGTATAATATAATTTACGTCGCGCGGCTCAATTTAAAAAGCCGCGCGACGGATAAAACATTTTAGCGATGAAAAAGACGTTATCAGTCATCGTTCCGGCTTTTATTGCGGTTTTTTGTCTTGTTTTCGCGGTCTCCTGCGATAACGGACAGCAAGCCGACGTAAAGCCCGAATCCGAAGAAACTTTAAAATACAATTTGACAAACGGCGGTTTCGAAACGGGCGACCTTACCGGTTGGACGGTAGTTTCCGGCAAGGCTTTTTCCGCCGTCGGCGTTACGGACGACTCTTACGACACCGTTTTCAACGGCACCGTTTCTTACGGTAAGGACGGCGAATACCTTTACGGCAGATACAAAGAGTCGGCGGTAGGCAAAATGCTGTCCGATAAGTTCGTTATCGGCGGCAGCGGCTATATGACCTTTAAAATGGGCGGCGGCAAAAACGTAGCCTTAACGTACGTTTCGGTCGTAGACGCGCAAACCGAAGAAGAACTGTATCGTTTCGGCAACACTCTTTTCAACACCACCGATTATCTTACCGATCCCGATAATTACCGCGAGGCCAATCTCGTTTCTTATATGGCGGACCTGTCGGCAAATATGGGAAGGAGCGTTCGTATAGCCGTAGTCGACGATTCCACGGCGAATTGGGGGTTTATGACGCTCGACAGCTTCGTGACTTATTATAAAAAGAAGCCCGACGAAAAGCTTTTCGCGCTTGCCGATGACGTAAAGCCATTATTCTTCGACGAAAAGGCGACTCCCAACGAACTGTATAACGGCGCCTTTTCTTTGGGGGATCTTACGGGCTGGACTGCCGTCGGCGACGAAGACTGTTTTAAGGATAGCCACGTTAAAAACGGAAAGCTTTGCAACAGATCGGACGAAAGCGCCGTGGGCGTTTTGCGCTCTTCGGCGTTCAAAGTGGGCGGCAAGGGGATAATGTCCTTCCGCTTAGGCTGCACCAAAAACGAGGAGCTTACCTATCTTTCGGTGAAAAAGGTCGGCACGAACGAAGAGGTCTTCCGCACCTACAGCAACCGCTGGACGCCTTCCGACGAGGAAAAAACGCATTTATATTATATCGATTTAAGCGAGTATCTCGGTGAAAGACTGTATATCGAAGTGATCGATAACAGCCGCGGCGATTGGGGGCTTATTTCCCTCGAAGCCGTAAAGACCTTGTATAAAAATTATCCCGAGGTCACAAACGAGATAGCCGTTGACATAACGGAAAAGATACAAACGACGTATAACTATTCCGTAATGAGAGAGTACGCGAACGCTTTGATCTCTTCAGTAAGCGACGAGGCGATGCGCCTTACGTTAAAAAAGACTTTTTACGCGACGATAGACGGTGTAAACAACGGTAAAGGCACTTGGGGCGGCGTTTTGAAATACAACGCCGACGGCACTACTTTCTGCTACACCGGCGATATCCACGCCATGTGGCTGCGCGATTCGAGCGCGCAAGTCCTTCAATACCTTCAGTTTATGACTAAGGACGCAGAGGTGCGTTCCATGGTCAAAGGGCTTATCAAAAAGCAGCTCGAATTTATCCGCCGCGATCCTTACGCCAACGCCTTCAACGAAGACGGCAGCGTTTTCGAGAGAAAATTCGAGATAGACTCTCTTTGCTATCCCGTCTGGCTTGCGTATAATTATTACGGGATAACGGGCGATAAGAGCGTTTTCGACGTATTTTTCCGTATGACCGCGGAAAAGATAATCGACACTTTCAAAGCCGAACAAAACCACAGCGATAATAACTATCGCATCTCCAACGAGAGCGACAGGGCGGTGGGCTCGCATTCGTTCGATCCTGATTGCAAACTCATCTGGTCGGGTTATCGCCCGAGCGACGACGTATGTTATTACAAATACTTTATCCCCGGCAATATGTTCGCCGTGGCTACCCTCGAAAGGCTTAACGATATCTATTCTTCGATAAGAAGCGACGAGGCCTTGGCGACAAGATGCGCCGATATGGCGGCGGAAATAAGAAACGCCATAGAAACTTACGGCGTTTACAACCACCCCGTCTACGGTAAGATATACGCTTTCGAGGTGACGGGGCGCAACGGTGATATAAATTCCGCGGAAGAAAAGCTTTTGATGGACGCCGCGAATATCCCCAGCCTTATCTCCGCGCCCTGGCTCGGTTATTCGTCGAATACCGACCAAACGTATCTCAACACCCGCGCTTTTGTTTTGAGCGACGACAACCCCTATTATTACAGCGGCGTTTACGCGAGCGGTATCGGCGATCCGCACGACATGGTAGGAAGCACGAACAATCCGCATAAGGATATTCCCGTTCCGTGGCACATGGCTATAGCGATGCAGGCACTTACGAGTTCGAGCGAAGAAGAAATCGCAACTTGCGTAAAATATATGACGGATACCACTGCGGGAACTTACGTCATGCACGAAGCGTTCAACGCGAACGCCCCGAACGATTACAGCCGCGATTTCTTTACCTGGCCGTGTTCGCTGTACGCGCATACCGTGATAACGCGGATACTCGGTTTCGATCTTATCGGAGAAAATTGATATGAAAAACAAGCTTTTGGTTTTATCGATAATAGTCTTAACGCTGTCGCTTCTTGCGGCAACGGGCGCCGCCGTGTTTTCTTCAAGGTCGGTGGGCGTTACGGCAGAGCCGACCGAGGACGTTTACGGCGTCGATTTAGCTTACGGCAGGCGAGTGGTCTCCACGGGCAATACCGACGATTACTTCAATACCAAAGCCGTGGACGGTAACCCCGAAACACGTTACGCCGCTAATCCCGACGACGACGCGTATTTTTACGTCGACCTCGGCTCGGTGGAAAACGTCAAACGAGTCGTCATCGATTGGGAGACGGCGTTTGCAAGCGAGTATTATATTGAAATGTCTATGGACGCCGTTACCTGGACGACCGTCGCCGACGTTAAAAACACGGTCAAAACGAAGGACGATATAGTCTTTCCTTGCTATCTCGAAACGCGTTTCGTTAAATTTCAGGGCGTAAAGAGAGCTACCGAGTGGGGCTATTCTTTCTATTCGTTTGAAGTGTACGGGGTAAAAAGCCTTGCCGTCGGCGGGGAAGTGGTAGAAGTGTCTTCCAACGAGAACGAAGACGTCCTCAATAAAAGCTATATCATCGACAACGACGCCGCCACGCGCTGGGCGTCGAATAACAGTGCGGGCGACGGGCAATATTTCATCGTCAACCTGAAAGAGCAAAAGAGCTTCGATATCGTCAAGATACGTTGGGAAGTCTCTTTTGCCCGCCGCTTCGAGATATTTGCTTTTGACCGTTCTGCCGATACCGCGCCGTCAAGAGACGACGACGGGTGGGTAAGTCTCGTCCGTTCGGACGTGGGGCTCGGAGAAGTGGACTCTTTCGCTTTAAGCGAAAACGTGGCCGCAAGGTATTTAAAGGTCGAACTTATCCAGCGCGAAACTTACGAACAGACCAAAAAGAACGGAAGATTTCCGTGGGATTCCACCTTCTCGGTATACTCTTTCGAGCTTTACGATAGCGGAGATATAGTTTCGGTGCCGCTCGGCTCGGTGATGGAGTTTTCCAAAAACAGCCCCGCCTGGTGCGCTATGTCGAACGTGACGTTAAACCCCACGGGGCTTATTCTCGCGCCCATAGGTTCTCCTCGCGAGGCCGACGGCGTAGTTACCGATATGAACAGCATAAGTGGCGGCGATATCCCCGGTTTCGAGTCGTACGGAACTTACAATCCCGCGGTGGTCTACGATAACGAAAATCATATCTTTCACATGATCTACCGCGCCGAGCTTCCCGACAATTTCAGGTATTACTTTATGAGCTATCCGGGCGGAAAATACGAACTCGGGCACATGTCCGTTCTCGCGTACGCGTATTCTTACGACGGCGTGAATTATATAAGAGGCGACAGTAACCCCATAGCCTGGCCGACCACGGACGACGAAAAGGGCGGCGGGCTCGAAGATCCGCGTATGTTCAAAGTGGAAAACGACGTCAACCGCGGCGGCAGAACGACTTATTATATAACTTACACCATGTACGACAACTCCGTCACGCGCGAAGGCATCGTCTATACTTTCGATTTCAAGACGTTTTACAAGCAGGGAAGGCTCGCGCCCGATTACGGCAGCGCTCATAAATCGGGCACGTTCGTCTGCGATCCCGAAGGCAACGCCGTTATGATAAACGATCCGCGCCCCGGTAAAACGGGCAAGGTCTATATTTGCTATATGAAGGACGGCGGCTATACCCGCGTAGGCTTTACGAAGGACGTTTTAAGGATAAACGCCGAAGACTTCGTAGATATAGACACGGCGGGATTCGGCAACAACCATATCGAGGCGATAACTAAGGGCAACGAATCCTGTATGGCGCTTACCAATATCTACGGCGAAGACGACGAGGATATCTATCTTATGTACGGCGGCGGAAGATTAAGTAACGGCGACCTTCAGTATATGCAGCCCAACGTCAACGGTTGGTTTTACGCGCTCGGCGTTTTGAAAACGACCAAATCAAATCCGTTCGAGCTTACCAATTACGCGCTCGATCTCGACGAGCCCACGATGTATCCCACGGATACCAACAAGATAGATTACGGCCTTTTCGATAAGTGTATGTTTGCCGACACGATGATCCGTCACGACAACGTGTGGTATTTTTACTACGGCGCGGGGGATATGTACGTCGGCCTTGCAACGGCGAGAGGCGACTTTTCCGCGGGCGCCGCCCAATACTCGTACGATACCGGAACGGGCGTTCTGACCGCCTTTACGAAGGCTCTCAATAAAAAGTACGGCGAAGACAAAACGGCGTATTCCGTCAAGTTTACGGCCGAGGTGTATTCGCTCGGCGGCGAAAAGTTATACTCTTGCGAAAAGGATTATACCATAGCCCACTTTACCGAGACCGATATGGGTATTTATTCTTCCGGTGAGGACGTGGATATTTCGATAGATCTTTCAGATTTTAGCGTAAGCGAATATTACGTCGTGACTTACTTAAAAGACGCCGAAAGCGGTGAGATACTGAACAATAAGTCGACGTATACGGTCGTAAACGGCATTACGGAGAGTGTTATAAAGTGATGAAAACGATGAAAAATAATAAGATAATATTGATTTTGATCCTTATCGTCGCTTTGTCGGCTTTGGTCGCGTGCGGGGATAACGCGGTCGATCTGCCCGTCAAACCTTTAACGCCGACAGGTCTTAAAGTCGAAAGCGGCCGCCTTATGTGGAACGCTGTCGACGGTGCGGACGGATACCTCGTTTTTTATAACGGCGAAGCGTTTGCGCCCGAAAGTAACTTTTACGTTCTTCCCGACGAGCTTTTCGGGGAAACGACGTTTACGGTGACCGCCGTAAAAAGCGGGCGGTCTTCCGACAAGGCGGAATTAAAAACTTTCGTACCGTCAAGGCTCAAAGCGCCGAAAAATCTTCGGCAGGAAGATAACGTCATCCGTTGGGACGCGGTCGCTTCGGCGGAATATTATATCGTAAGGATAAACGGCGAAGAGTACAGGGCGGACAGTAACGAATACGTCATAGAAGAAGGCGTTAAAGGCAGCGTCAGCGTGCTTGCCGCGGGCAACCTGCAAGGAACTATCCTATCGAGCGAGTATTCCGAAGAACTCGTTTTAAAGACCGTTCTCGCCGTTCCCGACGGCATATATTATTACGGCGGTTTTATTAAATGGAACGCCGTCGAAAACGCCGACGGTTATATCGTTACGATAAACGGAAGCGAGACGAGAGTAACGAAAAACGAGTTCTCCGTCAAATATCTTTACTGCGGCGATACGGACGTTAAAGTCAAAGCCGTCAGCGACGATGCGGGCGTGTATCCTTCCGCGGAAAAGAGCCAAAGGCTGTATATAGAAAAATTTGCGCTCGAAACTCCGAGAAATCTTACGATCGCGGGAAATATCGTCACGTTCGACGCAGTAGTCGGCGCAACGGCTTACGAGATATACTTCGACGGCGAATTGTACGAAACGACGACCGCCGCCTCGTGTACTGTTCCCGAAACGAGCGTTTCTTACGTACAGGTCAGGGCGATCTCCGACACCGCGGACGGCTCGGCTTTGAGCGAGAAGGTCGTATTCGATTACATTTCGATAACGACCGAAGAGGAGCTCGTCGCAATGAAGGAATACGGCTGCTATAAGCTCGAAAGCGATATCGTTATGACGAGCGAACGTATCCCCGTAACTTTTTGCGGCGCGCTGGACGGCAACGGACACACGATTTCAAACGTAGTCATAGTTTCGGATAAGGCCAAAGTCGGGTTCTTCTCAAGGCTTGAAAACGCAACGATAAAAGACCTTAAAATAAAGGGAAGTATAAGCGTGAATACCTTGGAGGCCGGCGCCGCGGTCGGCTCCGTTGCCGGCGAATGTTGCGGCTCGACGGTCAAAAACTGCGAGATCGATTTTTCGATAAACGTAACTACGGGTAACGGGATAGGCGTCGTTGGCGGCGCGGTCGGCGTTTTTGAAAATTCTTCCGCCGAAAAAGTGGTCTTTAAAGGCAATATCGAAACGCATAACGCTGTGACGGGCGGATTTATCGGCAAGGCGAAAGATCCCGTAGAGATAAATTACGTCAAAAACTGCCGCGTGGAGGCTACCGTAAACGCTATCGGCGGCGAACAGGCTGCCTGCGGCGGATTTATCGGTTATTTCACGGATAATTGCCTTGAGATCTCCGCTTGCTACGCCGATTGCACCGTTACGGGGCCGAGCTACGTCGGCGGGTTCGTCGGATATATGGGTTCGGGCAGGATAAGCGATTGCTATTCCAAAGGAAGCGTCGCGGCGACCAACGAGGGGCTTTGCCACGTCGGCGGATTTATCGGCAGGCTGGAAGGCTACAATAACGGCGTGACGCGCTGCATAGCGATGGCACAAGTCGAAACACAGGCGACAGGCGCATATACCCTCGTCGGCGGGTTCGTCGGCAGGACGGTCGGCGGAAATTACAACAGCGCCGTGTACGAAGACTGTTTTTACGATTCGACCGTAAACGATATGGACAGGATCGGCAGCGGCAGGGGCGACGGCATTCTTGCAAAGTCTACCGAAGAACTGAAAACGGCCTCCGCTTTCGACCGCTACGATAGTTCCGTCTGGGATATTTGCGACGGGCAGTTGCCTTCGCTCAAATGATCGGTCTTTGCCGTTTTTTACCTAAAACAATTTATCAATAACGGCGTAAAAAACGAGGGGCTGTTGCAGTTGATAAAATCAGCTTGCAACAGCCCCTTTTTTAATCCGAAAGAGCCGTTTATCGCCTTATAGGCGGGTTTTTACCGTAAATTATTCTTCGTAAGTCGTGGTAAGGCATATATCCTGCGGGTAGTCGCCGAAGCTCGCGCCGAAGACGTTGAACCCGCCGATGTGCTCGGCGGTGGCTTTATTGCCGAATGAAAACTCGATACGATTGCCGGAAGATAAGTCGAGTTTGTCTATAGTCGTTTTGTTTTGCTTTTCTATACCGTTCACGCTGACGCCCTTGTCGTCGATCGAAAGGGTGATAAGGTCGCCGTGCTGAGTCAAAACGTCCGACCACCATTCGGGGTTGAGCCTGCCTCTTCTGTCGCCGTAATCGCCTTTTAAGGTGACGGTCGTAAGTTCCGCGCCGTTGAGCCAGAAAGTAACGTCCGACAGATAATCGTTGTTATAATAGGGCGCCTCGGAGCAAATTTCGAGCGTGAACGCAAGTTTTTTCACTTTGCGGAGCTTACACAGCCTGTTGCTGAACATATAAGTTATTATCCCGTTCGGCGTGAAAACGAGTTGGGCGTCCGATCGGCTGGCATGGAAAATATCGTCGCCGAGCTTATTGTATATCCTTTCGGAAGTCGCGAAGTTTATCTCGTCGCCGACAAAATCGTGATACGCCCCGACGGAGACCGACTGCACTTCCTGCGCCTCGCGGACTTCGTCGGCGTCCAGGCGGTAATAAAAACACAAGTTGGCGTCGTGGAGCTTTCTCGTGACCATTCGCGTGGTCCCCGACGAGGTCGATCTGTACGAAATATTGACGATATCGGCCTTTTCCATTTTTTCGAGGTGAAACAGTAACGTCGTCGTCGGGATATCGAGCGTTTTAACAAGTTCCGACACGGAATACCCGTACGGGGGAGTGTTGAGCCGCCGCAGTATTTTAAGGCGTACGGGGCTTGAAAGCGCCGTGCAAAGGTCGGCTATCGCGCCGACGTCTTCTTCGTTTTTCAGATCGAGAAAGATCGATCTTCTGTCGTTGGAATACTTCATATATTTTCGCCTCTGATAAGTTTTTTATCGGCAAAAGTCCGCCTATAATGCCGTTATCGCATAATTATTATAGCATAACCGCCGCGGCGCGGCAAGCGTTTCAACGGGACTTAAACTACAAAAATAGTTTATTTTGTTACTTTTTTCTATTTTTATAAACAAACGAATTTTTGAATTGATATTGACAAACGGGCTTAATAATGATATATTTAAGGCGAATTTAAAAGGAGCATTGTCGAAAGAATGAAAAAATTAATGGTTTTGATCTGTTCTGTAATGATGATCGCGTCGCTTGCTTTTTCGTTCGCGGCCTGTAAAGGCGACGAAGGCGGAAAACCGAGTGGCGACGTATCCGAAAAATCCGTAATTACCTCCGTTGAAACTTCCGACGGCGAAAGCGCGGACGAAAGCTTTGACTACAGTTCCGCGACGAGCGAAGTCGGCGGTTCTTCGGAAGGATCCGGAAGCGCCGACCAAAGCGGCGATGATAGCAGCGGCGGCACCACCCCGATAGTGGAACCCGAAGACGACGGCGTTATGAGCGTTCTGTTCCTCGGCAACAGTCTGATGTTCTTCAACGATTTTTACGATATTTTCGAGAACATGGCAATAGCCGCGGGCAAAAACGTATTCGTCCGTTCGGTAACGCAGGGTTCTGCGACCATAACGAAGTTTGCCGATCCGACGAGCGATATCGGTAACCAGACTTACAAATATCTGCAAAGTTCCATACAGTGGGACTACGTTATTCTCGAACCTTCGAGAAGGACCACGCCTTACGACAACACCGTTCGTCAGTCGGAAATAGAGGCGGCAAAAAGGCTGAGCGCTTTAGCCGCGCAAAAAGGCACGAAGACTTTGTTGTATTCTGTCTGGGGTTTCAACTCGGGCGCTATGACCATTTATAAAGTCGTGGACGGGTACAATATGACTTCGATAGGTTCCAAGGCGATAAGCCATTCCGGCCACGCCAAATTCCTGCACGATTTTAACGTGGAAGTTTCCGAGGCCATCGGCGGCGCGCCGCTGACGAGAACGGGGCTTGCGTTTGAAAACTGCATGGAAGACTATCCCGACATCAACCTTTACGCGTCCGACAACGCGCACCCCTCGCTCGAAGGCTCCTTCCTTGCGGCGTGCACCGTTTACGACGCCATCTACGGCGAACCGAGCGCGGCTACCGGTTATACGCAGGGCATATCTTCCGCCGCGAGACTTTGTAAGATAGCCGACGAGACCGTTCTCGATAACAGAACGCCCGACATAACCTTTACCCCCGAAGACAGCCCGAATATCGGCGCGTATAAGATACTTATCGTTGGTTCGAGCCTTATGTCCAACCACGCCATAGCCGACGTTTTCGCCAATTTGTGGCAGGCGGCGGAAGGGCGTGAAGTTTACGCGGAATATTTAAGAAGTTCGTCGTTTACTTTCCACGATCTTCTGAACGAGAACACCGACCTCGGCTTACGCTACAGGCTGTCCGAAGTCAAATGGGACGCTATCGTCCTGCAGTTGACGCGTCGAATGACCATATCGAGTACGGCGGTACAGACGTCTGAATTCCAGGCGCTTCGCACGATAGTTCCGATGCTCAAGGAAAACACCGAAAACATAACTTTATTCACGCTCAACAGCTCTTCAAATCCCTCGATATTCACCGTTTCGGGCGACGGAAGTTACGTCAAGACGGACAATAAAGAAACTTGCACCGCTGCCGAAGGCACCGAGTATTTTGCCGAACTTGCAACGCAGTGGTCGAACGATTTCGGCATCAAAAAGACCTTGTACGGCAACGCGTATATCGAATACGGCGGCGGCGACGACGCTACGCTCGGTTATATGCAGGCGTGCAGTTTATACAACACCTTTACGGGTAAGGGCGTTCCCAACGAATGCACCTTCTACAACGGGCTCGACGCCGCTACCGCCGCAAGAGTAAGAGCGGTCGCCGAAAAATACTGTATCGACCAGAAAGAGCCCGACCTCGAAAAGGATTATAAGTTACTCGTACTCGGTTCGAGCTTTATGTCCAGCTATAGTCTGCCGAGCGTATATCAGTCGCTCGCGTTTGCGGCGGACGGTTCTTTGGTCAACACCGTAAAGATACTCGACGGTTCCTTCACCATTCAGATGATCGCCGACGAAGACGAAGACAGGGCTCAACAGATGCGCACGGCTTTGTTCGAGAACAATTTCGACGCGATAGTCATTCAGCTGACGCGCCGATGCACGATATCGAGCCCGGAAGTTGCCGAAGCCGAACTTGCCGCGCTCCGCGAGATCCTGCCGCTACTTAAAGCCAACACCCCGAACGTCAGCCTGTTCCTTTTGGACAGCGAAAAGAATCCTACGAGATTTACGGTCAACGCCGCGGGCAAGATAGATTATCTGTACGACGGGACGGGCGCCAAAGTCAAAGAGGGCGAAGGACATACCGCCGCTATCGGAACGCAGTATATGGCGGACGTTGCCAAAGCCTGGGCGGACGAACTCGATATCGGCGTTATCTATTACGGTAGCACCTTCCTCGAATACACCAAAGACGCGGCCTATACGGGCGAAGTCACCGAAGAGATAGGCTATCTGAGAGCTTGCTGTATGTATAACGTCGTAAACGGTGAGATACCCGCTTCCTGCGCCGAGTACAACGGCTTGACCGAGGCAAAGGCGATGCTTCTCCGTTCGTATGCGGAAAACGCCGGCACCTATCCCGTCGCCGAAGAGCCCGAAGGCCCCGTAACTCCCGAAGGCGAATACAATATGCTCGTTTTGGGTTCCGACCTTATAAGCAATCACTCGCCCGAAACTCCGCTCGCGTCGATGATGCTTTCGCTTGAGAAACTTACTTTAAACACCACTTATCTTACGAGCTCCAACTTCGTTATAAGATCGCTCGTTTCGGAAGATACCGACCTCGGTATGAGAAACGCGCTTGCCGACAAGACCTGGGACGCCATAGTTATTCAGATGACGCGCCGTATGAGCCCGTCGGGAGCGGCCGTGGAAGCTTCCGAGCTTGCCGCGCTCACCGAGATAATGCCGCTACTTAAAGCCAACACGGAAAACGTTTATCTTATCTATCTCAACGGCACGGCGACGCCCGAAGTTTATACCGTTGACGACGGAGGCGCTTACGTTTCTGCCGGCACGTCGGAAGAAAACGTTTCCGCCGCCGATACCACGAGCTACTACGACGCCACCGCAAAAGCGTGGGCGGAAGAGCTTTCGATAGGCTATATCCCTTACGGGCGCGCCTATCTCGAATACAACGGTTCGACGGGCAGCGCTATCGGATATATCCGCGCCTGCTGCTACTATAACGTTCTCACTCAAAAGACCATACCCGCTTCCTGCACCGAATACAACGGTCTGTCCGAATCGGCGGCTTTGAGAATGAGAGGCTATGCGGAAAAATACTGCTTGCCCAAAGAAGAAGATCCCAACGAGAATAAGTTCAATATCCTGATAATCGGCGCTCCGAACATCGTTACGAGCTATTCGATGGGCGAAGTCTTCGGCGCTATCGTAGCCGAACAGGACGGCATAACGGTAAACGTCGAATATATCTCCAACACCTCGTACGCGCTCGCGCTCATGGTAAACGAGATGGACGACCTCGGTTTAAGGACCAAACTTGCCGCTACCAAGTGGGACGCTATCGTCGTTCAGATAACCCGCCGTCTCACGCCTAACGCCGCGGATATCGAAGCTTCCGAGCTTGCCGCGCTCAAAGTCGTGGCGCCTTTGATGCTCGCCAACACAGAAAACGTGTATCTCTTCGCGCCCAACTGCGACTCCTCGCCTACGATGTTCTACGTCAAGGAAGACGGTTCTTACGCCAAGACGGGCGGTAAAGACACCTGCACCGCCGCGGAAGGCATAGCGTATTATAACACCATCGCCACCGCCTGGTCTTTGGAAACGGGCGTTAAAGTCATCAGATACGGCAGCGCTTATCAGGAATACACTTCGAGAACGGAGGCCGGCGTAGGCTACCTGCAGGCGTGCTGCGTATACTACGCGACCATGGGCAAGCAGATATCCGACGATACTGCCGCCGTAAACGGACTTACTTTAGATAAAGCCGCTTTGCTCCGCGGCTACGCTTACGAATATTGCCTGATACCCGCAGACGACGATCAGGGCGAGTAATACCCGCTTTTATAAAAGATCGGCAGACGTATCGCAATAATATCATATCGGTTTTTACGCCGGACGGGAAGTTTTTGTTCCCGTTCGGCGTATTTCTTTTCTAACGTTATAAAAGCACAAGACGTACCGCAAAAACCCGCGTTTTGCCGCGGTTTTAACTGTCGCGCCGAGCAACGGAAAAAACAATAACGACGGTATCGGAATACGGTAAACTTCGATAAAAGCCGAAGTACAATAAAATTATTTTTATTTTTTTAAATTTGCTATTGACTGCAAAAAAAAATGTGATATAATAAAAAAGTAAGAAGGCGAAGTGTTTTTTATATTAAAAAACATTATTTAAAAACGCCTACGGTCATGCGCCTGCGGTCTTTTTAAAAGAACGATTAAAAAGTATTGATATCTATATGAAAAAAGAAGTTTATTACGATCTCTCGCAAGACGGAGAAGTCGATATAGTCTGTCAGGCGCTGGCGTCCAATTCGCGGCGCAAAATATTGGGATTATTAAGAAAAGGCAGTTACACCATCAACGAGATAGGCGTGATACTGAACATTCCTCTATCCACGCTTTCCACGCACATGGCTGTTTTAAAGCAAGCCAAGCTCATAAACGTTTCCAAGACCAACGGAATGAGGGGAAGCTCCAAGATGATATCGCGCCGTTGCGATATGGTAAAGATAGAGTTCGACGATATCGATACCCCGGTCGAAGAGAAGATAAAGACAATGTCTCTCGAGATACCTATCGGCAGTTATACCGACGTAAAAGCGTCGAATATATGCGGTATCGCGTCGGACAAGGAGTTTATCGGCGTTGACGATATGCCGTCGGCGTTTTTCCACCCCGCGAGAATGACCGCGGGCATACTGTGGTTTTCGCACGGGTACGTCGAATACCGTATCCCCAATTATTATCTTTACGGACACAGGGCGCTCGTTTTGAATATCAGCCTCGAACTGTGTTCGGAAGCGCCCAACTTCAATATGGAGTGGCCGTCGGACATAACTTTCTGGATAAACGGCACGGAGATATGCACTTACACGTCTTCGGGCGACTACGGCGACCGCCGCGGCACGCTCACCCCCAAATGGTGGTCTGAATTTTCCACTCAATACGGGCTTATGAAGAATATCCGTGTGGACGGCTACGGCGTGTTTATCGACGCCGAAAAGGCGGGCAGCACCGAAATAGATACGTTAAAGCTCGAAGAGAACGAATATTTTACCTTAAAGATAGGGATAAAGGACGACGCCAGACATAAAGGCGGGCTAAATCTTTTCGGCAAGACTTTCGGCGATCACCCGCAGGATATCTCGGTGAGAGTGGATTACGTCTGATATGAAACGCGAAACGGTGGAATTTTGGAAAAACTTCGGCGCGAATTGGTCGTCGCTATTATACGCGAACCTTATTCTGTCGCCGTTTTGCCTGCCGCTTGCCGCGTGGATCGTGATATGCCAATGCTATTCGTCGCTCGTGATAAACGCCGACGCGTCCGTTTCAAGCGCGAACCTTATAATATTCGGCGGACTTTTGCCGGTAACGCTACTGTATTTTTTCGGGCTTTCGGGCTACGTTTTTACGGTCAAAGGCATAGTGTTCGACAAGCGTGGCGACGTAAAGCAACTTTTTAAAGAAGGCGTCAAAAAAAGCGGGGCGAGATACCTTTTTTGCGGGGCGGCGGTCTGGCTGTCGTTGACGGTCGCCGTATGCTCGACGGGCTTTTGGCTCTCGTCCGATCTTGATTGGCTTATAGTCGGCCCGTTCGTGGCGGTAAGCGTTATTCAGGCGATAGTAGTCGTGCCCGCGGCGCTTATGACCATGGCTCAGCAGGCGTTTTTCGAGGATAAGCCGACGGACTCCTGGAAAAATTCTTTCAAGATAGTTATTTTAAAGCCGTCCGTCATACTTTATTCGGCGCTTGCGTTCGTACCGCTTGCGGTGACCGTCGTGCTCCCGTTCGTGGCGCAGCTTTCGATGTGGGTATTATATATATTTTTGTTTACAACGTTTTCGGTCGTCTTTTTTCTCCTTCCAGTCAAAAGGATATTCGACGGGCTTATAGGGAAAAACGACGAAGAAATATAAAACAATAATCAATAAAAGGAGATCTTATGATGAAAAAGACAAAATTCCTTACTATCGCTTTATGCGTGCTGATGAGCCTTGCTTTATGCTTTGCGCTCGCGGCGTGCAACCCCGCAGAAGGCGGCAACGATACGCCTTCCGGTAACAACGATTCCGTTTCAAGCTACACGGTAACGTACGTCGGCGTAAAGACGACTACCGCGACCGTCCCCGCCGGCGGAAAAGCTCCCGAGCCGACCGCCCAGCAGAAAAAATCCGGTTACGAATTCAAGGGTTGGTATCTCGGCGACAAGCTCTACGATTTCAACACTCCCGTTAATTCGGATATCACGCTCGAGGCAAGATTCGAGAAAGCTCCTTATACGGTAGCGCACGGTTCGGCTTACAGTAGCGGTACAAACACCCTGTCTTCCGCAAAGGACACGTTGATAATCTTAAACGACGATCCTTATACGGGCGGCTCCTACACCATAGACGTTACCCCCGGTACCGCAAACGACTGCGGCGTCGTGTTCGGTATTCCCGAAACGGCACCCGATACTTTCTGGGAAGACGTCGATTATTATTGCGCAATTATGAATAAAGACGGTTTCTTCCTTATGGCAAGGGTAGATACGACCACTCCCACCCCGTGGAACGAAGTGGCAAGCTCCGAAGCTTTCCGCAGCATTTACGATCCCGCTACCACTTACACCTTCAAGATCGGTTACGTCGAAACGGAAACGACCGGTTATTGCACGGTCAAAGTAAACGGCGTGCTCGTAGCTTCTTTGGAAACGGGCAAGCTCGCAGGTCCGCGCGTAGGCGTTCGTGCGCAGGAAGTAGGCGTTATATTCGGTCAGGCTTCGTACGATCCCGACGATAAGCCCACCGCCATCGTTCCCGAAACGGCAGGCGACTTCACCGTCGCTCACGGCAAATTCAAAGAAGTCGGCAGCAGCGTAGCTTCTTACGATTACAACAGCATCGGCGTATACAATAAAGGTACGCTTGCCAACGGCGAAGTATCCGTCAAGCTTAGTAAGCTCGAAAACAGATACGACGACGGTATCATCTTCTGTCTTGACAACAACGGCCGCGCCAACTTCTGGGAAGAAACGGGCGTAAGCTATTACTTCTTCTTTATCAATCTGGATATGAGGGCGTATCTCGGTAAGGTCACGGGCGACGGTACCGCTCCCTGGAAAGAACTTGCCATAACCGAGCCTCTCGATTATTGCGACACTTACGAACTCAAAGTTCAGTTCGCTCTCGGCAACATCACTTGTTACGTCAACGGCGACGTAGTGTTCAGTTACACCGATAACGCTCCTCTGATGGGCGAAAAGGTCGGTATAAGAGCGGGCGGCTTTATGGCGTCTTACGAAGATTTCAGGATCGACGAAACGACGGTCGAGATAACGGCTCCCGAAGGCTACCTCGTTAAAGAAGGTAACTTCCGCGCGGTAGGCACCAACGTTCAGGCTATGTCTCCCAAGTCGCTTGCCGTTAAAGACGGCGCGACCTTTACCGAAGGCACGTTCTCCGCGAGCGTTACCTGCATCGGCGACACCGGCCTCGTATTCGGCCTTGCCGACGACGATATGGAAGCTTATTTCGAGACGGAAGGCGTAAGCTATTACTTCTTCTATATCAACAAGGGCGGCCACCCCGTTCTCGCTTGCGTAGACGACGGCGTATATCAGTTGCCCAACCTTAAAGAATCCACTCTTTCCGCGATGTACTCTTCCGGCAAAGAATACGAACTCAAAGTAGTCCTCGACGGCGGTTACGCTTACTGCTACGTCAACGACAATCTCCACGCAAAAGTTGCCGTAGAGCTTGCGGGCAATAAAGTGGCTTTAAGAGGCTATACGGGTTCGAGCTTCGGTAACGTTACCGTTTCCGACGGCAAGGATATCGTTACCGCGGATATGCTCATATTCGGTCATTCGTATATGCAGCTGTGGTCGACCTACAAGACCGATTTCTCCGAAGTATCCGACGTTCTCAATATCGGTATCGGCGGAACGCAGTCTACCGACTGGACCAAACTTGCCGACGAGGTAGCCAATTACAACTTCACCAAAGCCGTTTATATGATAGGTATCAACGACTTCAACCCGTACAACACCACGGTTTCGGCTCAAAGCGTATTCACCGAGATAAAGAACACTCTCGAAAGAATACACGAACTTCTGCCTTCCGCGGAAATAGCGCTCGTAAACGTCAACAAAGTTCCGATGGCGGAAAAAGTGCCTTATTACGATATGATAGACGCCTGCAACGCGCTCATGGCCGACTTTGCGGCAAACAACGATTACGTTAAACTCGTTGACTTTGCTTCCGCGGTCTACGGTGACGACGAAGCGCTCGGCGACTACTTCGTCAGCGACAATCTGCACCTTAACGCAAGCGGTTACGCACTCTTAACGTCGCTTGTCAAAGCGGCCCTCGGCATCTCCGTCGCATAAGACGGTGTATCGGAAAAAAACACGAAACGATTTTAATAATAAAGGAGAAATATTATGAAATTCAAAAAATTTGCCGCGATGATCTTATCCTTATTGATGATCTCCGGCGCTATGATGCTCGCCGCGTGCGAAGGCGACGGCGGCAGTACCGTCGATGAAAAGGGCAGGACGAAAGTTTCCTTCTGGTATTGGGGCTCCACCGCCGAAGTGAGAGTTTACGAAGAGCTCATCGACACCTATATGGATCTTAACGAAGACGTTATAATCGTTCCCACTCACTACGAATCCAACACTTACATGACCAAGTTCCAGAGTGAAACGACCAAGCCCGACGTGTTCTTCATGCCCGATACCGATTTCGCGCAGTGGGTAGACGCAGGCATCATGCTCCCCTTGGACAGCTACGTTACCGAAAGCGAAATAAACAGCCTTTGGGAAACGGGTATCAACGAGTATTATTATAATATGGATACCAAAAAACTCGGCAGAAGCTCGGGCGCACAGCTTTACGGATTCCCGAAAGACCTCGGCCCCGTCACGCTCGCGTACAACAAGAAAGTCCTCGATCGTCAGATAGCCGCCAACGGTCTCAACAGCGCCGAAGTTTACGCCAAACTCGATAAGCTTTCGCCTATGACCTGGACGGAATTTGCCGACCTTTGCAACGACCTTATGGCAGATCAGAAGGCAAAAGACAAAAACAACAGACTTTACGCCATTCCCTATTGCGAAATGGACGCTATGATCTACTCGGGCGGCGGCGACTACTTCGATAAGAACGATCCCACCAAACACGGAATCGACGAAGCTTTCATTCAGACTATCACCTATATCATTCAGCTTGCTACCGTTCACGGCGTAATGCCCGACTCCGACCACAGCGGTCAGAACGCGTACACGCTCTTTGAAAACGACAAGATAATCTTCACCTGGATAGGACCGTGGGATAACGCCGACTTCTGGGCTAACCCCGACCTTAAATACGATATCATTCCCGTACCGTATAACTCGAATATCGAGGGCGCGCACTCCAAGTCTATGATAGGCTCGATGTGCTACGGCGTTTCCGAAAACTCCAAAGTAAAGGAACAGGCCGTCAAGTTCGCAAAATGGCTTTCCGTCAGCAACGAATGCCAGAACAAGGCTATGTATCTCGGTCAGCAGGTCCCCAACATCAAGTCCCTTGCCGACGCTTATATAAGCGACAGCGGTAACTGGGTATGCAAGAGCTCGGCTTCCGATCCCGTTCTTCCCGCCAGCCGTTCGCTGTTCGTAGACATTATGGACGGCTCCGCCGATACTTTCGGTTATTGGGCGGCCGCCGGCAAGACCGACTGTATCGAAGGCAAGACGCGTGCTTTGTATTATACTTACGGCAGCACCTGGAAGGATAACTTCAATTCCTATCTTGCGACCAGACACGTCTGGGATATGGCGAGTGCAGACGATATAAGAGCGGCGCTCGTTGAATACCGCACGACTTATCAGCACGACCTCGACGAAATGTACGGCGATTGGAGAGGCTGAAAACTTTACTCTATCCCCGTCGAACGCTTTTTTAAACTCGCGGGATAATTATTCCGATATAAGACTACGCCGCACCGTCGCTTATGCCGACAGCGCGGCGTAGCCGTAAACTTAAAGAGGTTTTATCGAAATGACAAAGGCGAACAGAAATCTTTACAGAAAAGAAAAGCGTACCGCGGTATTGTTTATCGTTATACCGCTTATAGGCTTTTCTGTTTTTACGCTCGTATCGCTCGTGGCGGTGTTGGTATTTTCCTTTGCGGACTTCAATACCTATCGTAACACCTTCGATTTCAGTCAACCGTTCAAAAACTACCTCAATCTGTTTACCAACGAAACTTACAGCACGCACTTTTTCCGCGCGGTGGGCAATACCGTACTGCTTCTTATCGGTATCCCGATAGGCATGGTCGCGGGCATAGCTTTGGCGGCGCTTTTACAGGCAAAAGCCGTCAAAAAGGGCAAAAAGATATTTCAGGTCCTATTTTATCTCCCCGCGGTCACGAGCGCGGTGGCGGTCAACCTCGTATTCCGTTATATCTTCAACCCGTCGTATGGTATAATCAACAGGCTTTTGGACGCCGATATCCACTGGTTCAGCGACGAATGGCTGATAAAAGTCGCCATTATTCTTAAAAACACCTGGAGCAGTATGGGCGGAACGATGATATTGTATATCGCCGGTATGCTGGCGATACCGCAAAGTTATTACGAGTCGGCTGACGTCGACGGCGCTTCCGCAACGCATAAATTCTTCAAGATAACGTTGCCGCTTTTAACGCCCACGACGTTCTACATAATAATAACGAGCGTTATCGGCGGGTTGCAGTCCTATGCCGACGCCAAGCTTTTCGGCGACGGGGCGGCAGGTTCGCAGACTATAGTCTGGTTTATCTGGCAATACGGCATAAATCAAGGTAAGCAAGGGCTTGCGAGCGCGGCGTCACTCGTTCTGGCGGTATTCATAATGATCTTGACTATCGTGCAGTTCCGATTCTCCAACAGATGGGTTTACGAGGATTAGGAGGCTTAATATGAGTGAATTGACAAGAGTTTTAAGTTCCAATCCCATCGAAAAAAGAAGTGCGGTCAAAAATCTGATCGTCAAGATACTTCTTTACGCATTGCTTATACTGATAACTTTCATCACGCTGTTTCCGTACGTCTGGATGATACTTACGTCCTTTAAGACCAATTCGGAGGCCACTTCGGTAGACCTTAAACTGTTCCCCGAAGTGTTCAGGATCGACAGTTTTATCACGCTCTCGAAACTTCAGGAGCAACGCATAAGCAACACCAGCTTTTTGCGCGCTATGCTCAATACCCTTATAATCGAAGTGACCGTCATACCCGTAGGTACTTTCGTTGCGGCGCTCGCGGCGTTTTCCTTCTCGAAAATGCGTTTGCCGCACAAGAGATTTTTCCTTCTGTTTTTGATGAGCGGAATGATGGTGCCGTACGCGGCCGTCCTTTTGCCGCAGTACCGCGCTTTCAAGGCCATAGGCTGGGTGGGCAACGAAGGTTTTGCCCAGCTCTTCCCGCTTATCATACCGGGGCTTTTCGGCAACGTGGGTATGATGTTCTTCTTTATCCAGTACCTTAAATCGACTCCTAAAGCGCTCATCGAGGCCGGCAGGATAGACGGTGCGAGTTGGCTGCGTATCTTCATAAGGATAGTTTTGCCCGCCATTCTTCCCGCTATAGCCGCGCAGGTCATTTTCTGGTTCCTCGGTATCTGGAACGACTACTTTGCTCCTTCCATATACTTAAGCAACGAATGGCTGACTCTTCAGGCGCTCATCTCGCAATTAAACGACAGTACCGCCCGTCGTGCCGATATCCCGCTCGTTATGGCGGGCTCGACGCTCGGAAGTATCCCGATGATAATCATTTACGTATTCTTCCAGCGGTATTTCATTCAGTCGCTCGCTTTAACGGGTATAAAAGAGTAACTTTTTTATTCAACTATAACAGTTAATAATTCTTTCAGAGGTATTATGAAAAAATTTATCGTTTTGATCATTACGTGTTTGCTTGCGCTCACGATGGGTGTGCTCGCAGCTTGCGAGCCGGAAGCCGCTTCCGATACCACTCCTTCGGGGCCCAAGTCGAATCCTTTCAGTTTCAAAGGCAACGTCGTTTCGCTCGAAGCCGTTATCGACGGCGTTGACGACGACGCGCTCTGGCAGGACGAAGACCGCGTTCAGGTACATTTTGCCAACTGCGACGTTACCATCGTCCGCCGCGCCACGGCCGTTTACCTTTTTTATAAGGTGTACGACGTAACGCCTTACAGATTCGTCGGTACGGGCGACGCCGACGAGGTCACCAAAAGCGACAGCATAGAGTTCTATTTCGACTCCCGCTTAAACCGCGCCAACGTTCCGAGCGCCGACTGCTATCAGATAAACCTCGGTCGCGACGGCAGAACGCGTATACTTAAAGGCGCTACAGATTCCTTCACGAAATGGCTGGCTCTTTATAACTTCGAGGTAAGAGAAGGCGACGGCGACGAATACGACTATTATTTCGTTGAGGCAGTTCTTCCCGCCGAACAGATGAATATGACGGCGGATAACGCTATCGGTATAGCGTTCGGTCAGGTGGACAGAGTGGACGAAAGAAACGTCGACCTTCAGAAGTATTATACCTGGACGGGTATCGTATACAAAGGTCAGTACGTAGATCCGCAGATACCGTCTACCTACGTCGTTCTCAATCCGAAAAGCCTTGAACCGGGCGTAAATAACAGACTTTATACTTACGAGGAATATCTTTCCTTAACAGGTCAGGGAGGTCAATCATAATGAAGAATAAAATATTCGCTTTCATTTTAACTGCGGCGCTTTTATCGCAGGCGGGGATATTGACCGCTTGTACGCAAAATAACGGCTCTTCGGACAAAAAGCCGCAACAAAATATCGAAGGAGAAACTTTCAATATGCCCGAGATCCGTTATTCGACTTACGACAATATCGACTTTTCCGATTATTCTCTGAGCGGCGAGCTCGTCGACTCCAACATACCCGATCAATGGACGTATTACGGCGTGGGCGATCCGTACGTTTTCCGTTTCAACGGTTGGTACTATATGTATTGCTCCACGAAGAACAATCAGGACGGCGTACGCGCCTGGAAGAGTAAAGACCTAATAAATTGGCAAAAGTGTAATCCCGACGGAGCTATTATAAACGGAATAGAACTTCCTTCCGGCTACGTCTGTATGGACGAAACGATAAACGGTGCTTACGCTCCCGAAGTCTATTACTTCAACGGAACGTTTTATATGTATTCGAGTCCTAAAGGAAAAGGCCACTACGTTTACGCATCGGACGATCCCGAAGGCCCGTTCGTAAGAGTTACGGATAACTTCGGTATGAATATCGACGGTTCGGTATTTATCGACGACGACGAAAAGATGTACTTCATCTCCGCGCACGGTGCGGGCGTTGCCATAAGAACTATGGAGAATATGACGGACATAGACGTCACTTCTTCCAACTATAAATCGGCGGTTTTAGCCAACACCGATATCGGCGGCTGGACTGAAGGTCCTATGCTCATCAAGCGTAACGGCATATATTATATGACCTATACGGGCACCGACGTTCTTTCCGAAGGCTATCGCGTATCCTACAGCACGGAGTTCGACGGCAATACCATTACCGACCGTAATTCGTTTACCAAGGGCGTAGATCTTCCCGTTCTTCTGACCGTCGACGAGGAAGAAAACTTCAAAGGCCTCGGCCACAGCTCCACCGTTTTGGGGCCCGACCTTGACAGCTATTATATCGTTTACCACACTTTAAAATCACCCGCCGGCCCGTACCGCAGTATGGCTGTCGACAGGCTGATATTCAACGGAACGCAGATGAGCGTAAAATCCAACGCCAAAGGCTCTATCGCCGCGCGTATGCCCGAATACACCGTCGACAACGGCTCCTGGCTGAACGCTTTGAACGGCAAACTGCTTTCCGCTAATGCTACGGGCAACACGTTCTCCGCCGAATACAATTTCTACGACGACGACGTTAAGCTCATCTGCTCTTATAACGGCGACGGCGATTACGCTTACGTTCGCGTTTCCTACGCGCAGCATAAGATAGAACTCGTAAAACACGGCGCTACCGATACGGTCGTCGCTACGGGCGCATTGAAAAACGATTTCGATCCCGACGTTCTGCATACGGTGCGTATAGCTTACCGCGACGGCAAGGTTGACGTGTATTTCGACAATATGTGCAAGATATCCGAGGCCTCTATTTCTCTTACCGGCGGCAAGATCGGTTATGAAAACGCGGCGGTCGGTTCTATCGGTTGCACCACTTTCACCTCGGCGGCGCGCGGCAGTTCCGACGCTACCGAATTAAAGACGGCGGGCGTTTCCGTGGGCGCGTCCAATTACCTCCCCGAAGGCGCTTTAAGCGGCATCACGTCTCATAATTTAAGTTCGGCGTCAGGACTTTTCAAAACCGAAATAGCCGATACTTATCCCACCGACGCGGGTTACAACGGCGCGTATTCGTTGAGACTCAATAAAGCGGGCGACTTTGCGAAATATCTCGTTTATTTCAAAAACGCCGGTCACTACGGACTCAAACTCACTTACGAAGCCAAGTACGGCGGAAAGAACATAGGCGTTCGCTACGGTAGCGGTGAAATTAAGACCGTAACGCTTCCCCGGATACAGCCGGGCGAAAACGGCTGCGTAGTCACCGCGTTCATCGACGAAGCCGACTTTGCGGCAGGCCCCGCTATCGTAAGTATGTACGGCGCGGGCGACGACGTGGCGTTCATTTCCTTCAACCTGGAAGAGAAATCCTACGGCGCGTTCACCTTTGAAAATTCGCTTAAAGAAGTTATCAGCGAAGGTGCTTTGTATACGACTATGTATCGTCAGGTGGAAGGCGGTCACGCCACCCGCGCAGGCAGTTCGATGCTTTGCTACATCGGCGACGCGACCTTGAACGATTTCGAAGTCGAAGTCGATATCAAGTTCCTTTCCGAAAACTCTTATAAAGCGGGCTTACTTATCCGCGGCAAGAACTTTGCCACCGCTTCGGGCGACGGCATAAGCGCTATCCAGGGCTATTTCGTCTCGCTCGATACGAGATTGATTACTTTAAGTAAGTTCAACTACGGTTATTCGCTCACCAACATCGAAGCAGAGGCTCACGGTGTTACGAGAAGCAAACTTCTCGATCATCAGTTCCGTCTTAAAGTGACTGCAAAAGGCAATACTTTGTCAGTTGCGCTCGACGGAGAAAAAATCATCGAATATACCGATGCGCACGCATTCTTGACAGGCCATATCGGCCTTTACAGCGACGGAGCCGAGGTCGTTTACAAAAATATTAAAATAAAAGGCATTTAAGGTATTAATTGTGGAGATCAGACATACAAAATGCAGGATAAAGGATTATCCGCGTCCTCAATTCGTAAGAGAAAACTGGGTAAACCTCAACGGAAAATGGGATTTTCGATTTGACGACGACGAGATCGGCGTAAAACAACGTTTTGCTTTCGGCTTTGAGCCGGAAACCAAGATCAACGTTCCGTTCGCGTTCCAGACCGCGGCAAGCGGTATCGGCCGTGAAAAAACGTGTCCGCTCATCTGGTATCAGAAAAAACTCGATCTAAGCTTCAACGAAGACGAAAGAGTTTTGCTTAACCTCGAGGGCAGCGATTGGGAAACGGAAGTTTATTTAAACGGCGTTTTCTGCGGTAAGGATACGGGCTGCTATCACCGTGAGACTTTCGATCTGACCGACGCGGCAAAACAGGGCGAAAACTTGCTCGTTCTTGCCATTCGCGACGATTATTCGGAAATGAAACCGCGCGGAAAACAGCGCGCCAAAGATCACGACTACGGTTGCTGGTACATAGATACGTCCGGCCTTTACAAAACG
Source organism: Clostridia bacterium (assembly GCA_017616695.1). Classification (GTDB taxonomy): domain Bacteria; phylum Bacillota; class Clostridia; order Christensenellales; family Borkfalkiaceae; genus UBA4636. The sequence continues at coordinate 90,238 of JAFZXN010000044.1, forward strand.
GCTTGGCTCGAAACGGTACCCGCCCGCCATATCAAAAAACTTAAAATAACGCCGTCGTTAAAGGATAAGAACGTCACTATGAAGTTCTGCTTTGGCGGCAACGTCGAAGGGCTTACTTTAAACGCCGAAGTATCTTACGACGGCGAAAAGGTGGCCGTTGGGAGCGTTCCCGCCGAATGCGGCGCCGAGCTTACGCTCTCGCTTGAAAAGAGGCTCGAATTATGGTCGGTCGGCGACGGAAGACTTTACGACGTCGTTTTGACGTTATGCGACGGCGACAAGGTCATCGATAAAGTCGGCAGCTATTTCGGCCTTCGCGACGTATCGATAAAAGACGGAAAGGTGCTCGTAAACGGCGAATTCGTCTATCAGAAACTCGTTCTCGATCAGGGCTATTGGCACGGAAGCGATCTTACCGCTCCCGACGAAGACGCGCTTGAAAAAGACCTTTTGTACACGTTGGGCTTCGGCTTTAACGGCGTTCGTAAACACGAGAAGGTCGAGGACGAAAGATATCTGTATTTTGCCGACGTTTACGGCTTTATCGTCTGGGCGGAAATGCCGTCGGTGTACAATTTCCGCGTGGAAGCGTGCGCCAACTTCAAGCGCGAGTGGCTGCTTGCCGTCAAACAGCAGTACAACCACCCGTGCGTGTTTACCTGGGTGCCGTTCAACGAGAGCTGGGGCATTGAGCATATAAAGAGCGATCTTACCGAACAGACCTTCGTCAACGATATCTATTACGCCACCAAGGCTTTGGATCCCACGCGCCCCGTCGTGACTAACGACGGTTGGGAACACACCATATCCGACCTTCTGACAATGCATCACTACACGCAGTCGGGCGAAGAACTTTACAACGTTTACAACACCGTTGAAAAGTGCGCGTTGGAAAAATACGCGTCGCACTCCCGCGGGGCGTTTGCCGACGGATATTCGTATAAAGGTCAGCCTATCCTTTTGTCGGAGTTCGGCGGCACGTCGTTCGTAAAGGACGTTACGGGCAACAAGTGGGGCTACGGCGAAAGCGTAAAGAGCGAAGAGGAATTTCTGGAAAGATTCGGCTCGCTTGTAAACGCCATCTATTCTTCGCCGCATATCGTGGGCTTTTGCTATACGCAGATAACCGACGTTCACCACGAAGTCAACGGATTGCTCGATTTCGACCGCAATCACAAACTCCCGCCGGAGAAGATCGCGGCTATAATAAATAAGAAGAAATAGGTCTATAAGCTCGTTAAACGGCTTTTTTGCGGCGGCGAAACGCTTTTTCGCCGCCGCGTAAAGACGGGGGCGAGCCGAACGAAAAATATATGTTAACAGGAGAAATATAATGGCAAACGTAACGTTAAGCGGCGTGTACAAGTATTACGACAAGGCGACCGTACCCGCGGTAGCCGACTTTAACCTCGAGATAGAGGATAAAGAGTTTATCGTATTCGTCGGCCCGTCGGGCTGCGGC
>JAFZXN010000045.1 GCA_017616695.1 Clostridia bacterium
CCGCGAGTTGAAATTTTTCAACTCGCGGGCAGCCCTTGTTTGATAATAAGGCTTAAAAAGCCCGGCGAAGCAAATAAAATTCGGCTTGCCGGGCAAGTATTTTTGCGGGATAATATTATAATGCGGGGCAATATATAAACAGGGGCCGACGGGGTTTAGGTTATCGGCGGATGAGAACGCCTTTCATAAACGGCGTTTCGTTATGCGTACGAAAGACTTCCGCTTTTTCTTCTTCCGTACAGCCGATGAGTATCTTTATTTCCGAATCTTTCTTTATCAGATCGACGGTGCACATAACGGCGTCGATGATTTTTTCGCCGCTCCCTACCCAAACGTCGATACCCGAGCCGTCCATAGAAGTCGTGTCTTTAAGATAACCGTAATCGACGCGGTAGACGAAATTCTTATAACGGGGATGCGTAGACCCTTTAGGTCTGTTTATAACTATCTCGGAATCTTTCACCAATTTGTCTAACGCGTTCCAGAAATCCATATTATTGCTATGATCCACGTTCGTATCTCCGTATACTTCGATATGCTTTGGCGCTTCGTTGCGGTTTTTTTTGCAAAAAGTTCGCGTATAAGCGCGTTAACGGCGATTTTTACCCGTTACTTACAGTGCCGCACGTTAAAAAACGTTCCCGTCAGCAGCAGAGTTCTTTTATGGCTTTATAGAGAATATCGGTAAACTTGAAGATATTTTCTATAGGCATATACTCGTTGGGCTGGTGAATGGATTCGCCCTCTTTGCCGAACGAGGGCCCGAACGCGACGGCGCTATTTAAAGCCCGTGCGTAGGTGCCGCCGCCGATAGCTATAGGCTCGGCGTTATCGCCCGTCACGTCGTTATATACTTTAAGAAGCGTTTTGACGAGCTTGCTGTTTTTATCCACGAAAAGCGGTTTCTGATAGTTGACGACTTCAAGCGGCGCTATCTTTTCGAGCAGACCTTTGACGTAGTCGTACGAAAGCGTCGAAGGGTAGCGGATATCGACGGTCACGTAGAGATAGTCGTCGTCGCACTCGGCAAGATCGGGCGAAAAGGTGAGTATGCCCGTTTCGTCGGAAACGTTTTTATAGCCTTGGCCGTCCTCGAAAAGGTCCAAGTAAGTCTTTTTTTCGAGATAGCCCGAAGCTGCAAGATACCCGACGGCTTTTTTGAGCGCGTTGTCGCCCTTTTCGGGAGTTGAACCGTGCGCCGCCTTGCCGTAAGCTTTGAAAGCGCCGCTACCGTCGGCGTCTTTTATAAGCCCGAATTCTTTTGCAAGGGCGTAGTCGTTGTTTTCTTCGGCAATAAGAGTACATTCGTCGCACACGACGTTGGCGCGAGTTCCGCCCGTCAGATTGAATTTTTTCAATTTGGCTATCTTGTATCTGGCGTGGATTATGCCCTTTTCCGCATAGATGACGGGGAAGTCCGCGTCGGGCGAGATGCCTTCTTCGGGAAGAGTCGCGCATTTTTTGTAATGATCGATGCAGCCCCAGCCGCTTTCCTCGTCGCAACCCAAGATAAGGTGTATCTCGCGGCAGGGCGTAATTCCGTTGTCTTTAAGCTCTTTCATGGCGAATAACGAGCATATAGCCCCACATTTGTCGTCGAGAACGCCGCGGCAACAGAGGTTTCCGTCGCGGACGGTCGGAGCAAACGGCGGGCTTTGCCAGGCGGAAAGATTGCCTACGGGCACCACGTCGAGGTGGCACAAAATGCCGAATGGCTTGCCTTCGCCGAAGATGACTTCGCCGACGTAACCGTCGTAATTTATCGTTTTAAAGCCGAAACTTTCGGCAAGGGAAAGGGTGTAGTCGAGAGCTTTTCTCACTTCTTTGCCGAACGGCGCGCCGGAAGAAGCTTCTCCTTTTACGCTTTCTATCGACAAAAGACCGCAGAACGTCGACAAAAGGTTTTGTTTATCCATAATATCCTCCGATAGTCGTCGATTTTTTGTGTTTGAACGCGTTTAAACAGGCGAAAAAGTCGTTTTTGGCGGCGACAAAGGCCAAAAAACGCGCTCGAAAAACAAAAAAATCGAGATTATTTTTATAAACTGTCGATTTTATATCAAATATATTATACACTTTTTTTAAAATGTGGTAAAATATTTTCAGTACAGATTTATAAAAATATCGCTCGATCGTTACTTTATCTTTTTAACGTCGCTTCAGATCGATGGCGAGGTCAAACTAAAGAAAAGGTTTTATAATGCACGAACACCACCGCGACAGATTGAGAGAAAAGGTTTTTATCGCACCCGAAGCTTTGAATGAATACGAGTTGTTGGAAGTCGTTTTATTCAACGCCATTCCGAGAAAGAACACCAACGATATCTCGCACAGGCTCATAGACACTTTCGGCTCGATCTTTGCCGTCTTTAACGCCAACCCCGCGGCCTTGGCGGAAGTGGAGGGCGTAGGCAAAAACACCGCCGCGTATCTTTGTATGCTCGGCGAGATAATGCGCCGCAAAAAGATGGAAGACGCAGGAAGAAGTCTTTTCAATCTTAACTGTTCGCGCGAAGAACTTTTAAAGGCGTTTTCTTTTTTGGAAAAGGAAATGCTCGTCGTGTTCTTCCTCGACGCAAAACATAAGATAACTTGCAAAAAAATAATTTCAAGTAACAGCGTCAATTCCGTAAGGTTGGATTTAGCCGACCTGTCGCGCCAGCTCGTTTTGCTTAAGCCGTCGGCAATCGCCCTCGTCCATAATCACCCCGAAGGCGCCGCCGTTCCGAGCGAGGACGACGACAGCGCTACCGAAAAAGTCTGCGTCCTTTTGGGAATGAACAATATTGATTTTTCCGACCATATCATTATTTCCAAAAACGACGTTTTCAGTTATTACTATTCGGGAAGGCTGGAAAACATAAAGCGTGCCGTCGAGGCAAAGTTTACCTGATAGGCGTGAAGTATCCCGTAATTTTGGGGTATGAAGTCACCTTCCATTTTACAAAAAAGCAAATTATTATCAACGGAGTATATATATTATGAAAGTTAGAACTCGTTTTGCACCGAGCCCTACGGGCTTTATGCATTTAGGCGGAATGCGCACGGCTTTGTATTGTTACCTTTTCGCCAAACAGCACGGCGGTGATTTTATCCTGCGTATCGAAGACACCGATCAGGAAAGGTACGTCGAAGGCGCCGTCGAAGTCATTTATTCTTCTTTGAAAGAAGGCGGAATGGATTACGACGAAGGCCCCGACAAGGGCGGCGCATACGGCCCGTACGTGCAGACGGAGAGAAAGGACATATATCTTAAGTACGCAAAGGAGCTCGTCGAAAAGGGCGGGGCTTATTATTGCTTTTGCACGAAGGAAAGAGTCGAATCCCTTCGCGACGAGAACGGCAACGTGCGTTATGACAAGCATTGTCTTAAACTTTCCCCCGAAGAGGTAAAGAAAAACCTCGACGCGGGCGTGCCGTACGTTATAAGACAGAATATCCCCGAAAAAGGCGTCGGCAGCTACGAAGACGCAGTTTACGGACATATAGCCGTGGATTATTCCGAACTCGAAGACGGCGTGCTCATAAAAAGCGACGGGCTTCCGACGTATAATTTTGCCAACGTCGTAGACGATCACCTTATGGGCATAACCCACGTTATCCGCGGGGCGGAGTATCTTTCGTCCACGCCCAAATACAATCTTATGTACGACGCGTTCGGTTGGGAGCGCCCCGTGTATATACACCTTCCGCCCATTATGAAGGACGCAACGCGTAAGCTTTCCAAGCGCTACGGCGACGCCAACTTCGACGATTTTATTTCCAAAGGCTATATCGCTCCCGCTATCGTCAACTATATAGCTCTACTTGGGTGGTGCCCTAAAGATAACAGCGAGAAGATGACCATGCAGGAGATGATCGAAAAGTTTTCGCTCGACGGCGTATCCAAGTCGCCCGCTATCTTCGACGAGGTCAAACTGCGCTGGCTCAACGGTGAATATCTCAAGGCTATGGGCGACGAGGAGTTTTATAAGATATCCGAGCCGTTCAGAAAACTTTCCAAAACTTACGGCAAGTACGACGGAAGACTCATCGCCGCGCTACTTAAGCCGAGGATAGAAATAATGAGCGAGATCCCCGAGAAGATTGACTTTCTCGAGGAATACGGCGAGTACGATACCGAAATGTTCTGCCACAAAAAGATGAAGACCGATAAAGAACTTGCAAAAACCGTTCTCCCTATGGTCTACGATACGCTCTCTTCTTTATCGGAATTTACGCACGACTCTATCCACGACGCGCTTTTGGGACTTGCCGCCGAAAAACAGCTCAAAAACGGACAGGTGCTTTGGACGGCACGCGTCGCTTTGACGGGTAAGGACGTCACCCCCGGCGGCGCCGTTGAAATGGCGGAGATACTCGGCAAAGAAAGAAGCCTTGAAAGACTTGAATTTTCCATGAAACTTCTCGAAAAATAATTGAATTTTCCGACGTTTTTTAAAAGACGGGGGCTGCCGCGTTGTGAAGCGGCAGCCCCCGTTTTATACTTTGTCAATATCGGCAGTTATCCGATAATATCGTCGATATAGCAAACGTTCCAATAATTTTTGGTATGAAAATTATATAATGCGTCCTGATATGTCAGGTCATCGGAAAAGCTGAACTCTATCTCGAAATTATATGAATCAAATTCAAATTCGCCGACGTATACGAAAGCATTTTCTTTCGGCAACCGAAAGCTTTTCGACATACATACAAAGTAACATTTATAATACTTACTTACTTCTTGATCCGATTGGTCTGACGGTGTTTCGTATACTTGAAATATCTTCAAAAAGATGTTGTTATACGCGTCTTCATCCGTATATTTATAATACGTATTTTTATATCCGTCATATTCCGTCAAAACATTCCTCAACGATTCACCTACGGATTTATAATTGTTATCAATGAGCTCTTTTGCCTTTCTCTTTATTTGTATGTACTCGTTAAATATTTTGTTTCCGACGCATTTTTCTTTGTCGAGCGGCTTATTCCAATCGTTCCGTTCCTTTAATAAAGCTACTTCGCCATCGGAAAATCCATACAATGGGTCTTTGATAATAGACGGCTCTGCTGGAGAGAGTTTTTGTATATACATAACTACACCGTTTTCTTTTTCGGGCTTTTTCAATAAAAAGTTATAGTCTTGATAATAATAAACTATTTCGTCGGTATAATATTGACAAATCATCAACGCGTAATTAGCTCTTACTGACGGATAATCATTATCGCTATATGCAAATAACGTTCTGCCGTATTCGTCAGTTTCAACGGGGACGACTGCCGCCTGAGATTCAAATTCAGCGTCCTGATAATATCCGTCGGTATCTAAAATATGACAAGCCATAGTATACAATGCGGGATAATCTCCGTAATAGCCGGGAAACCACATAAACATACACCCCGAAAGCGAAAAGCTTATGGATATCGTCATCGTCAAGACAATTAACAAACGAACGGATTTTTTGATTATTTTCATAGTTTCGACACACCTCTACGGAAAAACGTCGGCTGTTAGCTCGTTTATATAATCAATATACTAAAATATCGTTTATAAGTCAATATTATTTTGATAATAGTCACAAAAATTCTTCGATATCGGCGACGGTATCAAAAAAAGGAGGCTTAAAAAGCCCCCTTTTAAAGTCGTACGGTTTTTTATCGCACATAATATTGGTTCGTTCGGGAACGTTCGCCGTATTATTTTACAAGCGCTTTATCGTGAACGAGTTCGGACGCCGCCGTCGCCAATGCCGCGATTATCGAGAATATTCCCGCGATAACGGGGCCGGCAGCAAGGTGATACGCGCTGAGATTCGAATTTCCGTTCACGACGGACGCTTCGATAAAGATAAATACCGCGGCAAGGATCATCACTGCGGCAAGAGCGAACGCGCACAGTTTTTTGATCTTCTCGTCAAGGGGAAGGAACGGCAACGCGCATACGCCGAGCGAAGCTATTAAAACGAGCAGATATCCGATAAACGATATCACCGCCCCGCCGTTGCCAAAGAGCGCGTCTTTCGATGCTACGTATGCCGTAGCCGAGAATGCGGTTACGTATAATTGATCCGCGAACATCATAAAAAACGCCACCAGACCGAATACGAGCGCGACCGCTTTACATACGTTTGCCAAAGTCAAATATTTTTTCATTGTTACCTCCTGTCGCTATACTATGGGTTTCGCCTTCTGTTTTTTAAGCGAGCACTTGCGATCTATATCGATTATACCACAATAAAAGTCGCTTGTCACCCGTTTATTGCGTGTTTTGATAATAAATTCGTGCATATTAGGTCGCGGCGCTTATTTAAGCCGTCTTAAATAAAATAAGGCTTTCGGCGAGCGGTCGGAGGCTGTTTTTATATTGGTATCGATATTTAAACCGTGCGGCGGGGAAATACGTTTCCCCGCCGCGCGATCTCGTCTTGATCCATATATTATTCTGTCAAATAGTTTTGACGGCGGCGCTTTTATCGCCGTCGGCATAAAATATCAGCCGAAAGCCGAAATTCTGTTTGTTGCTGCCGTTTCATTGAAATAGCCGGTTATGCCGTCGGCTATTATCTTTGACATTTCATACACCTTCGACAGCCTCGTAAGGTTTAAAAACGAATAGTTGGCGGACGATTTTTCCGCAACTATCCCTATTATATTTACGTTGCCTATCTCCGGAAGATTTTTGTCCGCCCCAAGCCCCGGTTTTATCGGCGCGTGGCACGTCTTTATATATCCGAGGTCTTCCTTTTTTCCTATCGCCGCGTCGATGACGAGTATTCTCGACGTCGGGTGCGCGCAAGTCAAAAATCTGCGCATGGAAACTACGTCCTTTGCCGTTATCGGCGTAGTCAGAGTGCCGTAAATAAAGGCGTTGAGTTTCCTTTCGGTAAGCATCGTGCCGACGATAGGACCTAAACTGTCGCCAATAGTAAGGTCCGTGCCGATACATACGACGATAGGCCGTTTTCCGCCGAAATAATAATTCAGTCGGTCGGCTATCTTTTTGACAGAGTTGTTTTCCCGATAGTGTAAGCTGAAATCTTCCATAGTATATTTTTAACCAAATTACCGAATAATTAAACGGCTATCTGAAAGAAGTCAGAAAATTCTCGATCGATAAATAGAAATCATTGCGCCTATATTTCAATATTGGCGCAAAGATAGAAAGCGCAGGCATTTTTCGGTAAACGATATATATTATTGCAATTTACGGAATTTAGGCGGGTTTAAATACAAACGATAAAAGCTTATTCGCCTTTTATAGTAACGGTATAAGTTAAGCTCGCCTTTTGTATAAACTGAAAGATAACGTTGCTATATATTTCGTTACGACAAGCAATTAATATAACTTTGCGGGTGGCGTACTCGGTGATATTATAGCGGCGGCATTCGCATTTATAAAATAATTTTTATAATCGATCAGCCAAATCTTACACAAAGGAATTTTATGCACATAATTTGCAAATTATTGCATATAAATTCAAAGAATAATTGTTGAAAGACTCTTGAAATCAATTTTTGATCGATAGTTTCGTGAAACATTATTTTTTGAGAACCTTCAATATATAAACTTGTCAAAACGACCTGTTTATGTCCGATTTCAACCCAAAACACCCCCTAAAAGCCGTTTTTTGCCATAAAAGCATCAGTAAAATCTATGAAATATTTTCCATGATTTTTCCTGAATTTGCCATTCGTGAAACATTTCGTATTTCCACGACTTGAAATTTCATTGTTTCACGTGAAATTTCACCGTATTTTTATACATAATTTAGTGTATATTGATCGTCTGAACAGTCAAACGTGGCACAATAAATTTTGAATAATAGCGCATAAATGAATTGCAACGCAATAAATGTTAGCGCTCATAATTAATATAATTATTCAGATTATCAATCCTGTATGCAATATAGTAGCAAATTAAATTATACTTGCCGAACCTATGCTTACATGGCTTGGTCTGAATAATTCAAGACGATATATATAACTTTTTATTAATTATCATTGTTTAAGGCCCATTTTGCAACAATGAAATACAGCATTTATATGAATAAAGATATCCTTTTATTGGTCCATTCGCCCACCGATCTAAAATTATTTACTTAAAAGCAATAATTTCGAATTGAATGGGCGCACAATTTTATTAATTGCGCTTATGATGTTTCACGTGAAACACCATAAGCGCAAAAGAAAAGCGTTAATCTAAAATAAGGATCATTTCTTCGATAAATGCACAATGAAAATAAACAGTTATAAATATATCTACGATTCATTAAAAACAATATAAATTCCAAAATTTTGAAATATGGCGCAAATTGATAATTGTAAGCGCATAGTATGTTTCACGTGAAACAAGTCGAAATATTGAGTAAACAGACAAGTTGGTTATTAGGAAAAATAAAAAACTGCAGAAGTAATATAATAATTTGGTATAGATCAGGAAAAGTAAACCCCAAACCCGAAGTAGAGTTTCGCTGTAAATGAAGTGGTTTAGGAGTCGTTCAGACACAAAAAAACCGGTAGAAAATCGCAATAATTTTACTTAATTTAAACGCGATGAGACAGAATCGGTTTTGATTGGATATGGTGAAATTTTAGGTCGTTTTGAGGTTTATATCGGTCAAATATCGGCAGCAAAGGGACCGTTAAAAAACAATAATAAAAATCCAAAGATGACGACACTAACAAAAAATTGCCGGCAAAAATCGTTGATATTTTTGAAAATTTTTGTCAAATTTAACGGAATTTTAAAATTCTTAAAGTAAAATTATATAAAATCAATAAAAATTATTGATAAATTATTATTAATATGGTATTATATTATAAATAATAACTATAAAAGTGGCATATAATACTATTCGGAGGCAAAAAATGAAGTCCACAATGAAGTCGTGGCTGATAATTTTTGCTGTTGTGGCGGTTGCGCTCCTTGCTGCACTGTTTATATTCAATAATAACAGCAATAAATTGACAACTACTGAGTTTTACAATAAATGCGGTATAACCTACGATCTGACCGCTGATGAGGGTTTTAAGTATAACGCAGATAGCGCAGAGATCGCTAAAATTGTAATTGACGTATACAACCTTAAGGGTTATACGAAGGAAAAGAACGGTAGCTACAAACTGACGTACAGCGCATCGTTTTCAAGGGAAGAAACGGATTTTAAGATAATCAATTCTTTGGCGGCGCATGGTGTTATCATAGATAATACCGATCCAAATTCGGGAAGTCTTTGGTCGTCGCTTATAATGCCGATACTTACGATAGCTATAGGGATAGTAATCGTCATCATATTTATCAGGCAGATGGGTGCCGGTAACAAGAGCGCGATGGATTTCGGCAGGACCAAAGCCCAGATAATGTCGAACGTCAAGGTCAAGTTCAGCGACGTAGCCGGAGCCGACGAAGAAAAGACCGAATTACAGGAAATAGTAGAGTTTTTAAAGAATCCGCAAAAGTTTACGCAACTTGGCGCAAAGATACCTAAAGGGGTGCTGCTCGTAGGCCCTCCGGGAACGGGTAAGACATTATTTGCTAAAGCTGTAGCCGGTGAGGCGAGCGTTCCGTTCTTTTCCATAAGCGGTTCAGATTTTGTCGAAATGTTCGTCGGCGTAGGTGCGTCAAGAGTCAGAGACTTATTTAACACTGCAAAGAAAAATCAGCCTTGTATAGTGTTTATCGACGAGATAGACGCAGTAGGTCGTCAAAGGGGCGCAGGCCTTGGCGGCGGCAACGACGAAAGGGAACAGACGCTCAACCAATTACTCGTTCAGATGGACGGTTTCGAGGCAAACGAAGGCGTAATAATAATCGCGGCGACCAACAGAGCCGACGTCCTCGATCCCGCATTGTTAAGACCGGGAAGGTTCGACAGACAGATTTACGTCAATATGCCCGACGTACGCGGGCGTGAAGCTATATTAAAGGTACACGCGCGTAACAAACCGCTTGCGCCGGACGTTAATTTCAAGGTGCTTGCACGAATGACGGGCGGTTTTTCGGGCGCAGATCTTGCCAATTTATTAAACGAGGCGGCGATTTTGGCTGCACGCGAGAACAGGAAGTTCATAACCAACGTAGACTTATACGAAAGTATCAATAAAGTCGTTATGGGCCCGCAAAAACGCAGCCGATTGATGACCGAATCGGATAAGCGGCAAACGGCGTATCACGAGTCCGGACACGCCATTTTGGCAAAATTATTGCCTGATTTCTATCCCGTACAGGAAGTTTCGATAATTCCGAGAGGAAGAGCCGGCGGATATACGCTTGCAAGGCCGGATAACGACGATAATTTCATTACGAAAGACTTTTTGAACGCCGATCTTATCATGACGATGGGCGGAAGGGCCGCCGAGGCGTTAGTCCTTAAAAAGGTGACGTCAGGCCCCAGCGGAGATATAACTCAAGCAACTCGTATAGCCCGTGCAATGGTCACGGAATACGGCATGAGCGAGAAGATTGGCCCCGTTTCATACGGAAATAACGGTGAGATATTCGTCGGAAGGGATTATCAGCAACGCGAGCCTTACAGCGAAGATACCGCAAAGATAATCGATAACGAAATAAGGGATATCATTAATTCCGCATACGAGAAAGCATTATCGCTCCTTACGGAAAACAGGCAGCGGCTCGACACCATGGCAAGGCTTTTGATAGAGCGTGAAACCATTTACGGCGAAGAAGTCGATATGGTAATGGAAGGCAAAACGCTTGAAGAAATACTTGAATATATAGAGCATAAAGAATCCGCAAATCCGCTTGAAAAAGCTATGAAAAAAGAGGCTGAAGAAACTAATAACGCCACTCAAAACGGCGTTGACGAAACAAGCGGACAAAAGTAGTCAATACTAACGTCGATTATCGGAAAAAGTGCCGATAATCGACGTATAGGCCGACTTATTTACAAAACGATCAAAAATTTCAATACTTATGAAGGGGGGTAATTATGGGAAGGATCATTGCCGTTTCCAACCAGAAAGGCGGCGTCGGAAAAACGTCGACCGCCGTCAATATAGCTTACGGGCTTGCCGAAAGAGGCAAAAAGGTCTTGATCTGCGACATTGACGCGCAGGGCAATGCGACGACGGGGCTCGGAATAGAAAAAAGCTCTTTAAAATACAGCGTTTACAGCGTGATGATCGATCAGGTCCCCGCAAAGGACGCTATCGTCGCGACGAAATTCAATAATCTGTATGCGTTGCCGTCGAGCATTGACCTTGCGGGAGCCGAGGTCGAACTCGTTTCCATGCCGAGGCGTGAAAAGATACTTTTGAACGCGCTTTTAAAGGTCAAAGACGAGTACGATTACATATTTTTGGACTGCCCGCCGGCGATAGGATTATTGACGATAAACGGGCTTGCCGCCGCAGACGGTGTGCTTATACCTATCCAGAGCGAATACTACGCGCTCGAAGGTCTTACGCAGCTGATGAACACGGTAAAGCTCGTGAAACGCGCGTTAAATCCCAATCTCGAGATAGAAGGCGTGCTTATAACGATGTACGACAAGCGCGCGCTCATTTCACGGCAGATACACGATGAAATTTTGAAATATTTCGGAGATAAGGTGTTCGATACGGTCATACCGAGAAATATCAGGATATCCGAGGCTCCGAGCCACGGCGTGCCGGTCGCCGTACACGACAAACGTTGTCGCGGCGCGGTGGCGTACGAACAACTCGTTGAAGAATATCTTGGGAGGAATAAATAATTATGGCTAAAGGCTTGGGAAAAGGTTTTGCCGCGTTATTGGCTGACACGCAAGAAGATTACAGCAAGTTTTCTTTTGATAATTACGGCGAAGAGGGTAAGGAGATACAAAACAGCGTTATCGAAATAGATATTAACACCGTTATGCCAAATCCGAATCAGCCGAGAAAGGTCTTTAACGAACAGGCTTTGCAGGAACTTGCCGATTCGATAGCGGTCCACGGCGTTATCATGCCGATAGTCGTCAACAAAAAGGGCGACAAGTATATGATAATCGCGGGCGAAAGGCGTTGGCGCGCAAGCAGGCTTGCCGGAAAAACGAGCGTTCCCGCTATCGTCAAGGACTATAACGAACGGCAGATAAAGGAAATTTCCTTAATAGAAAACCTTCAGCGTGAAGATCTCAACCCCATCGAGGCTGCAAACGCTATGAAACAGCTGATGGAAGAGTACGATATTACGCAGGAAGACCTCGCCGAAAGGATAGGTAAAAGCCGTTCCGCCATCGCCAACACGTTGAGGCTTTTGACGCTCGATAACGCGGTCATCGAACTCGTTTCGGAAGGCTCGCTCTCGCAAGGCCACGCAAGGGCTTTAATAACGCTTCCTAAGGAAGAACAGATATCTATAGCGAATAAAGCCGTTTCAAAGCGTATGTCGGTAAGAGAAGTCGAACAGGCCGTAAAGGATTATTATAATCCGCCCGAAGAAAAACGCAGAGAAAAACGTGCGAAAATGGAAGCCGGAATGAGCGTTGAGCTTAAAGACCTTATTTTAAGAATGCAACGCGGTTTCGGTACGAAAGTTTCGGCTATCGGCAACGATAAAAAGGGTAGGATATACATAGATTATTACACTCGCGACGACCTTGACAGGATCTCCGAGATGCTCGACAAGTTGGATAACTGAAATACGTTAAAAAG
>JAFZXN010000046.1 GCA_017616695.1 Clostridia bacterium
CCGAAAGATATCGGCTTTCGGCAGCCCCACGGGCTTTTAAACCATTAAAAAGTTTCGTTTTTTCCGCGCGTTTACCGCGGGGAAAGGCAGGGCTTTAAGCCGCGGCGATAACGGTGGTGCCGCCGAACTTCAAAGCGCCGTTTTCGAACGTGAAGGGGCTGTTCCAACCGTCGAAGGTCGTTTCGGTAAGCGCCGCCATCATAGCGTCTTGCGAAGCGTAAGAAACGACGTTATCGGTCGAAGTGGTCCCCACCCAATAGTAACCTTTGGAATAAGGAGTGACAACTATCGCGTTCGTTATCGTCATCGTGCCGGTATTGCCCGTCCAGGTCAAACCGTAGTTCTGGCCGCCGTCAAGGTTGGCAGTAACGTAAACGACGTTTTCAAACGTGGGTGAATGCCATGCGGAAGCGAAAACCGTGCCGGACGTCGTACAAGAAATATAAACGTTTCTTAAAGTCGAACCGTGCGATTCGTTTATAAGGAACTTACCGCCGCCGGAAGCACTTTCCTGCGTGACGTTTACGAAAGCGATATCCCTTATCGTACCCGCGCCGAGGCTGCCGATCAAGTAATTGGCAAGTTTAAGATTGCTTATAACGTGATTTCTGCCGTCGAGGATACCGATAAAGCCGGTGCTCGTCGTCGAAGCGTATTGAGTCCACGTGCCCATAGCCGTTTCGTTGTTAGCCTCGAAAGAGTTGGCTATAACGTAATAACCGTCGAGCGTAGCGGCGTTGTTTGCGAGCGAGCTGAACTCTTCGTAGTTATGAATGTATTTAGTCACGAACGCGGCGCTTAAAGTATAGATCTTGCTTGCGCTGTAGAAGTTGATAGCCATACCTTCGCTGTAAGTTACGCCCGCGGCGGAATTGAGTTCTGCGGCGGTGATAACGTTGGCGTCGGCAAGCGTGACTTTACTGCCGGAAGCCGTCTTGATGGCGATAATATCGTCTTCAATAGCGGCTATGCCGTGAGCGGAACCGAGTTCGATATCATAAGTTCCGTTTGCGGTAAGGTCGACGGGTTGAGCTACTACCGTAACGGTAAATTCGGCGGTGTAACCGGTATACAACGTGCTGGTCGCAACGACGACTATTTCCGTGCCTACTTCGACTGCGCCTACGGTAAGTTCGCCCGTGGCGGCGTCGACAGAAACGTCGGCTATCGCTTCTTTAAGAGCGAAAGTGGCGTTTTCGGCGGTAATTGTAGCGGAAGTGTTGGCGTAAATTTCGTTGTTGCCGGTGACCGTAAGAACGAATTCCGCAACCAAAGTACCGTTATAATAGAATTTGCCGTTATCGAAAGTGAAGGGGCTGTTCCAACCGTCGAAGGTCGTTTCGGTGAGCGCCGCCATCATAGCGTCTTGCGAAGTATAACCGACCGCGTTGGTCTTATTTACGGTCGCACCGTAATAGCCGTGACCGCTTGAATAGTTAGCGTCTTTATAGACGGCTATCGTGTTTTTCAACGTCAACGTGCCGGTGCTGCCGGTCTTGAACAAACCGCGGTCTGCTTTAGCACTGTCGGTAACGTAAATGACGTTTTCAAACGAAGGAGTATGCCATACGCTATCGAACAGGTTGGTCGTAGTCGTACTCGTGACGAGAACGTTCTTTACGGTCGCGCCGTGCGTTTCACCAAACATAGGATGACCTGCCGTAGCCTGCGTGAAGTTTACGAAAGCTATATTCTTTATGGTACATCTGCCGACGCCGCCCATAAATCTGTCGTTTACTTTAAGGTTAGATATGACGTTGTTTCTGCCGTCGAGAATACCGACAAAGCCGGTGGTCTCGGTGGAAGAATAAGCCGTCCATCTTGCCATAGCCGTTTCGTTATTGGCTTCAAAAGAGTTGGCTATTACGTAATAACCGTCGAGCGTGGAAGAAACGTTCGCAAGCGCGCTGAACTCTTCGTAGTTATGAATGTATTTAGTCACGAACGCGGCGTTCAAAGAATAAGCCTTGTTTGCCGTATAGAAATTGATAGCCATACCTTCGCTGTAAGTTACGCCCGCGGCGGAATTGAGTTCGGCGGCGGTGATAACGTTGGCGTCGGCAAGCGTGACTTTGCTGCCGGAAGCCGTCTTGATGGCGATAATATCGTCTTCGATAGCGGCTATGCCGTGAGAAGCGCCGAGTTCCATTTCGTAAGTTCCGTTTGCGGTAAGGTCTATCGCTTCGGGAACGACGGTAATGGTAACTTCGTCATAGAAATTGGCGTTGATCGTGCTGGTCGCGCGGACGGTGATCTCCGTACCTGCGGGAACGGCGTTACCTACGGTAAGAACGCCCGTGTCGGCGCCGATAGAAACGCCTTCAACTAAACTCGTGAGTGCGAAAGTGGCGTTGGTGGCGGTAAGCGTCATGCTGTTGCCCGCATATATCTCGTTGCTCGGAGCGACAAGATCAACGGGAACGGTCACGTCGGCAAGACCGGAACCGGCGGGCAGTTCGCCCTTCCAGCTTATCGCACCGGTAGTCGAGTCATAATCCCAATAAGTCGCGTTGAAGTAAGTTTCAAGCGTGAAATCTGCCGAGATAAGCGCCTCATTCAATGCGGAAACCGTTGTGTATTGATAACAACCTACTCTCGTGTTTGCGGGAGCGTTCCAGCTGTATCTTTCAAGACCGTTGGTGACCGCAAGTATGCCCTTATACGCGCTTGCGGGAAGACCGCCGTAAGACATAAACGCAAACGTATCGGCTCTCGTAAGGTTGAACACACAGCCGGTGAAGTAACCTTTATCGCTTGCCGCAACGAGGAAAGCGTTGGTCGAATAGACGTAAACGTCTTTCAACTGACCGGTGTGGTTTTCGGAAGCGATAACGAAGTTCTGAACGGTGTTGTCGGCATAGCGCGGTTCGATGAATGCAACGTTCTTGATAAGACCGCCACCGCCGAGATGATAGAACATACCGCCTTTAGCCGTCAACAGATTCTTAAGATAGTGACCTCTGCCATCGAATACGCCTTTGAAGCCGGTCGAAGAGTCGCCGCCCCAACCGCACATATTGTAAGCGGCATCGTTATCGAAAGTGATATCGTTGCCGAGAACGTAATAGCCGGTCACGGTAGCAGCCGTCGCGGGGAGGTCTGCGTAGCTTCTTATTATCTTGGTGATGAACGCGGCGTTGAGGTTATAAGCCTTGTTTGCCGTGTAGAAGGTGATAGCCATGCCTTCGCTGTAAGTTACGCCCGCGGCGGAACTCAATTCTGCGGCGGTGATAACGTTGGCGTCGGCAAGAGCCGTTCTCGAGCCGGAAGCCGTCTTGACGGCGATAACGTCGTCTTCGATAGCGGCTATACCGTGAGCGGAACCGAGTTCGATATCGTAAGTTCCGTTAGCGGTGAGATCGACGGGTTCCAGAATGACGGTAACGGTAAATTCTTCGCTCATGGAAGGATCGACCGTGCTGGTAGCTACTACTACGACCGTGGTGTCGGGTTCGACCGCGCCTACGGTGAGAACGCCGGAAGCCGCGTCGATGGAAACGCCGTCAACGGCTTCTTTCAAAGCAAACGTCGCGTCGGTAGCGGTGAAGGTCATGGAGCCGCCGACGTAAACTTCGTTATTGGGAGCGGTAAGACCTATCGTAGCACAAACGGCTTTTTGTCCGTTGAAGTATATAGCGTTGTTTTCATAGGTGATGTACGGAGAATCCCAACCGGCGATGACGTTTTCGGTCGCGAGAGCCGAAAGCATCGCGTTGGTCGTAGCGTAACGCGCAGTCAGCCCGTAAATACTACCGGCTTGGTTTTGACCTGACTTGGTAACGATGATAAGGTTGGAAGTAGCCGGTTTATACTTATCGCCCATCTTATCGCCTTCGGGACCGTCGCTGGCTCTGTCGTAATACGCAAGATAGTTGCCGCCGACAAAGAGCATATTGTGCATATAGCCGTATACGGAGTTGTTATCGGCTCTTACGAAACCGAACATTCTGTCGGAATTTGCGGTGGTAACTACGACGTTTTCGATAGCGCCTTTCATGCAGCACGATTCGCCCGCGAACAGGAATTTATAAGAAGTGCCCGTGCTTTCCATATTAAGGAAAGCGACGTTTCTTATCGTAGCGGGGTATTGTATCGAACCGAACAGACCGCCCATCTTGGCGTATCCGCCGCCTGCAACGGTCAGGTTGGTTATAACGTGGCCGCGGCCGTCGAATATTCCCTTGAAACCGTAATTGTTGTTGGCGTCGGCATTATTGATGTAACCGGCGGAATAACGGAGCATGTATACGGGGTTAGAAGCCGAAGCGGACGCGTCGAAGTCCTGACCTACGATATAGTAACCGTCGAGCGTGGTCGCGTCAACGCGCGGGAAGTCTTCCACGCCGTTGATTATCTTGGTGACGACGGCAACTTTGATGCGATAGATATCGGTCTCGGTATATGCGTCGAGAACGTAATCGCCGTAAGGCATGGTCTTGATGTAGTCGTTGGCAAAGACGAGTTTGTCGTTTTCGCCGTCGGCGGTGTATTCGAGCGGAGCGCCGTTATACTTGACTGCGGTAACGTCGGCTACGTAAGTCGCGGCGACGGCGTAGTTTTCGTCGGAAGCAAGCTCGAAGTCGGCGGCGTAAGTCGCGCTCATATCGTTCAAAGTCCAATAGGGAGCGGTAGCCGTCTTGTTTTCGGTGTAGTTCCATACCGTTTCGGCGGTGATAGCTTCGCCGTCTACGAGCCACGTGCCTTTATAAAGAGCGGTCTCGGTGTCGGCGGGAACGGCGGGAAGAGTGCCTATAGCCGCGTCGTACGTTACGTCTAACACGGTCTCGCCCAAAGTGAGGGTATAAGAGTTAGCCGTATAGCGGGCCTCGGCGGTCTTATCCTCGGTGTAGTTCCATACCGTTTCGGCGGTAACGGGCTCGTCGCCGATATACCAACCGGCAGCGGTGTAACCCGTCTGTTCTCCGATAGCGGGGAGCGTGCCGACGGCGGCGTCGTAAGTTACGTCCAAAACGGTCTCGCCCAAAGTGAGCGTATAGCCGTTAGCCGTATAACTTGCTTCGGCAGCCATATTCTCGGTGTAGTTCCATACCGTTTCGGCGGTCAGGGGTTCGTCGCCCAGGTACCAGCCGCCCGCGGTGTAACCGGTCTTGTCGGGAACGGCGGGGAGTTCGCCTACGGCTTCGCCGTAAGTGACGTACAGTTCCGACGTGCCGACGGTAAGTACGTACTCGTTGGCGGTGTAACGCGCCTCGGCGGTCTTATCCTCGTCGTAATCCCATACGGTCTCGGAAGTTATAGGCTCGTCGCTTACGTACCAGACACCCGTATGCCCCGTCTTGTCGGGAACGGCGGGAAGAGTGCCGATAGCTTCGCCGTAAGTAACTTCGAGTTCGGTCTCGCCCAAAGTAAGGGTATACTTTTCGGGCTCGGGAGTCGATTCGGAAGTTTCCTGGCTGTCGAGTGCCGATTCGGTAACGCTTTCGGGCGTCGAATCGGCGGGGGTGCTGTCCTTCTTTACGCCCGGCGTGCCGCATGCCGCAAGTACGGACGTCGCGGCAAATACGAACAGTGCGAGCAGTAACGGAAGAAGAAGTTTCTTGTTCATAATTTTTCTCCTTTTAAAGAATTCTTTTTATATATATAAAATGCCTCGCGACATATGTTTTCTTTATCCCGCGGCGGCGGAGTTTGCCGCCGCGGAACGTTGATTTACAATACCACCCTATCACGACGCCGAAACGTCGGTCAACGCAACTCCCGCGGGAAGCGAACCGAGCCAGGTTATCGTTCCCGTTTCAAAGTCGTAGCTCCAATAAGTCGCGTTAAAGTACGTTTCAAACGGGAAGTTGCCCGCTTTAAGCGCCGCTTTAAGCGCCGACACGGTAGTATACTGATAGCAGTTGACTCTCGTATTGTCGGGGGCGTTCCAGCTGTAACGCTCGAGTTTGGAAGTCAATGCGACCACGCCTTTATACGCGCTTGCGGGCAGTCCGCCGTAGGACATGAACGCATAGCCGTCGGCTCTCGTCAGATTGAACACGCAGCCCGTGAAGTAGCCCTTGTCGCACGCCGCGACGAGGAAAGCGTTGGTCGAATAAACGTAAACGTCTTTAAGCTGACCGGTGTGGTTTTCGGAAGCGATAACAAAGTTCATCTCGGTGTTATCTGCAAAACGCGGCTCGATGAAAGCAACGTTCTTGACTACGCCGCCGCCTCCGAGATGATAGAACATTCCGCCTTTAGCCGTCAACAGATTCTTGAGATAGTGACCTCTGCCGTCGAATACGCCGCGGAAGCCCGTCGAAGAATCGCCGCCCCAGCCGCACATATTGTAAGCGGTATCGTTATTGAAAGTGATATCGTTGCCGAGAACGTAATAGCCCGTTACGGTAGCCGCCGTCGCGGGAAGGTCTGCGTAACTTCTTATTATCTTGGTGATAAACGCCGCGTTGACCGAATAAGCCGCGTTCGCGGTGTACAAGGTTATAGCAAGGTTCTCGCTCCAATCTACGCCCGCCGCCGCGTTGAGTTCGGCCGCAGTTATAACGTTGGCAGTCGAAAGAACCGTCTTGTCGCCCGCGGTCGTCTTTACGGATATGACGTTGCCCGTTACGTCGCTTATCGAAATCGCGGTGCCGAGTTCGATATCGTACAAACCGTTAGCGGTGAGATCTATAGGCTTCAAGACGACGAGGACGGTAACTTCTTCTTGCAAAGTTTCGTCCAAAGCGCTCGAAACGACTACGGTGATAACGGTGTCGGGAGCGACGTCGCCTACGGTGAGTTCGCCCGTGGTCTCGTTGATAGTTACGCCCGCTATCGGAGCTTTCAGGGAGAACGTTGCGGCGACGGCCTCTATCGTGATACTGCTATTTGCATATACCTCGTTGGGATAGACGACGTTCATTTCCACGCCGAACATCTTGTTGCCGTTATATTCCACTCTCGCGTTCGTGTAGACGAAAGAGCCGTCCCATTCCGCCATATAGTCGTTGCCCATAAGGTCGTATATAAGGTCGGCGGTCGACGCGTAAACGTGACAGCCCCTTAAAATGTTGGAGCCGTAACCGAACGGCGCGGAAGCGTCGAAACCTTCGGCGATATATATCGTATCGGTAACGTCGGAATTGTCGGTAAGGTTCTGGCACATTCTTACGTTGCCCGTGCCGCCCGTGGACTTGAAGATAACGTTTTTGATATGCGACGTGCTGCCGACGTAGTTTATCATCGAAACGGTCGGGAGTTCGAGATATACGTTTTCAAGGTAAGCGCCCTGAAGTTCGGAAATAAAGCAGTAGACCGATTGCGTCGTCTGGATCGGGTTGATAAACGCAAAGTTCTTGACGACCGCGTCTTCGCCCACGCCGCTGAAGAGATTTGTGCCGATAGTTATATTCTTTATCGTATGGCCTCTGCCGTCGAATACGCCGCGGAAACCGTTGGTCGTGAAGCTGTTGCCGCCGCACCAACCGCTCAACGCTTTGGGACAATCGCCGCCGTCGATATCGGCGTCAAGTATATAGTAGCCGTAATGAGCCGTCAGATGCGCCAAGCCGTATTCCGACATTTTGTTGAGACCTTCGATATCGGTGATAACGAGCGTGGCGAGATCTACCGTCAGTTCGTAGGAAATGCCGTTGTCGCTGTACAGCGCGAGACCGCCTTTTTCGACGTAACGCTTGGCGTTAGCTTTGAATGCGTTGAGCATTTCTCTTACGGAGACCACGCCCGCGTTGGTGAGCGTTATGGTAGTCGCGCCGTTGTCGGCGGAGATAGCCGTTACCGTGCCTTCCACGCCCGCGGGCAAAGGAAGATACGTCAAGCCCGTTATGCTGCCGTCGGAACTTCCTATCTGAACGGTCACGGGATCGAGTTTTACGACCGTCCTTTCGACGGATACGTTTATCCTCGCTATAGCCGTTACGCCGTCGGTCGAAACGTATGTTACGTTTATGATCGTTTCGCCCTTTGCGACGGCTTTGACTTTACCCGAAGACGATACGGTGGCGACCGTCTCGTCGGCGCTCGTGTAAGTTAAGCTCGCGTTATTTACTTTAACGCCGCCTTCGTACACTTCGACGGACAGCTGTTTTTCGGAATAACAGCCCTGCGCGGCGTTATCTCTCGTGAAAATGGTTACGTCTGAGTCGCCCGCTCTTAAGTCGATATCGTCCTTGACGTTTAACGAAAAGGTCTCCGTCGGGAAGTTATAGCCGCGGTAATTTACGTTTACGGTCATAGTCGTCGAGCCGCCTTTTTTGCCCGTGATCACGCCGTTAGTATCGACCGAAGCTATCGCCTCGTCGTAAATATCGTAAGTCGCGGTATAGCCCGTAACTTCCTTTCCGTTGTAGCGGACGGTCGTTTTAACGGCGAGCGTGCCGCCTTCGAGAACGTTGAGTTCCTTCTTGTCGTATTCGATAGTCGGCAGGTATTCGCCGGAAACGACGTTGACTCTTATCCTCGCGCCCTTGCCGTTGCCGTTGATCTGTACGTCGGCTTGACCTATCTTGACGGGGGTGAGATTGCCTTCGTTGTCGACCTTAACGACGCTTTCGTCAGAAGACGTCCAGCTGAACGGGCCGTCGCAATCGACGATTACGGGCGTAAGTTTATAATTGCCGTAATAATCGACGCTAACGGAATCGGTCGTAAAGGATATCGACGAATTCTGCTTGGGCTCGACTACGTTGACCGTCAGGTTGGCGCTCGCGTTTATGCTGAAAACCGATATGGTCGCCGTGCCGACGTGCTTTGCCGTTATCAGCCCGTCTTTGTCGACGGAAGCGATATAGCCGTCGGTCGTTTGCCAATAGATATTGCCTTCGACGTTATTAACTGAAGGCGTGACTTTCGCCGTCTGACCGACGTAAAGTTCCACAACGTCCTGCGGGAGCTTTATGCTCGGCTCGGTCGAGACCACGCTCGACGTTTCGCCGCCGTTATTGCCGTTGCCGCCGTTGCCGTTGCCGCCTTCCTCGGGGGTGCAGGCAACGAAACATAAAGCGCATATCGTTACGGCTATAATAAGAAACAAAATCTTTTTCATTACTAAATTTCCTCCTTACTTATCAAACGTTCCACTGTGCCCACAGGCTGGTTATGAGCGTGCCTTCCGTGCCCATGGTGATGTTGAGCTCGGTGCAGTCGTTTTTGAAACTCAGTTTTTCTTCGTAAAGCTCTACCGAGGTGTACACCGTCCCGCCGTAAAGATATATTATAAGATATCTCACCGCTAAGCTTTCGAGCCTTATGCGGTCGTAAAGCTTTTTGTACGTTCCGTAGTCTTTTTCTTTGAGATATTCTATCGAGTCGTAAGCCTTGTCGATGAGGTTTTTCCATTCGGCGAGCGTGTTGTATTTAAAATAGTCCACGCTGTTTATCCTCGTGCCTATCCAGCCGCCCACGCCGAGATTTTCGCTCATATTAAGGTAGTTGAGCCTTAAACTCATAAAGTATTCCTTCATATACGGTGCCGCCGCCCTGAAATAATACTTGAAAAAGTCGTCGGTGAGCTTGGTTACGTCGGAGTCGACGTTCCAGGCAAGTTTGCTTTCGAGATAGGTCTTTAAGACCTCGAAACCCGTCGCGTTTTTGGAATTCCACTTGGACTGGTAATATATCCACGACGCGCCCTGTTCCTTCATCGCACGGTGGTCTTCCTGCATGCTGTCGAAGTTGTTGTACGGAATGAAATAGTCGTAGAAATACGCCTGATAGAACCAATAATACATATGGTCGCCTACGAGCGCTTTCCAGTTCTTCATATCCTGATACTGCGCGGAGTTCTGCGGCGCGGTCTTGGGGTGAATGAAGTCGGACTCTATCGGCGCGTACATAACGCCTAACTTCGGGTTGGGCGTGACCTTTTCGTCGATGGGGACTATCTTGCCGTTGACCGTCTTTACGGGCGCTACTCTCGTAGAAGTGTACGCAAAGAATACGTAACAGATATTATCCCTTTCGGGGTAATTTTCTTCGCGCCAGGCTTCCACCTTTTCAACGACGTCGTTCATGAACATTATCTTGGTGGCGGCGTTGGTGCCGTATTTATTCTTATTCGCCGCGCACGCTTCGCACGTGCACCAGGAACCTACGTCCTGATGCGTAAAGGTGAGAGTGTTACCGTTAGGATATAATTCGATGACCTCTTTCATTCCTTCGACTACGGTGTCGACCAAGAGATCGTATTCCGCTTTGTCGCCGTGAGCGGT
This sequence comes from Clostridia bacterium, assembly GCA_017616695.1. Taxonomy (GTDB): domain Bacteria; phylum Bacillota; class Clostridia; order Christensenellales; family Borkfalkiaceae; genus UBA4636. Next base: position 10,176 of record JAFZXN010000046.1, read on the forward strand.
AAGACAGAGGTTTTCCATATTGTCGGCAAACCACTTCGGATGATAGCTTTCGGGTTTGTTTTCGTCGTCGTACTTCGAGATCGGAATGTAGTCGAACGAGTTGTGCCACTGCGCGCCGCCCGAAGGATACATAAAGCCCGCCGAGTTGTATCTTAAACGCGAACTCGTAGCCGTTTCCATTATGCCGTTGGGCGTAGCTACATACTCAACGTCGGGATCGTCCGTTATGTCGAAATCGGGAAGATCGAGCTTCTTTGCCTTGGCTATCTCGTATTCGTCGTTGGAATAACACTCGAAGTTGAGGATCCTATTTAAAAGTTCGTAGACGGCAAACGTCGAACCGCTCGTCGAAGCGCCGCGCAAAAACAGCGATTTCCCCACGGTTTTTATGGCGTAGCCGCGGTATTTGACGTTGGGCTTTGCTACGCCCGCCGCGTCGGCTATGGCGGTTGCGTCTATCGAAATGTACTTGGCGTTTTGCGACCAGGTCACGGTATCGTCGGTGACTATGCCGAACATAGTTCCCGTCGCCTCGCCGAACAGATAGTTGAGTTCGTTCGCCGCGTTGTAAACTGCGGACGGAGCGTCTTTTGAAACGACTATGACGTAATCGGTACGGCCGTCGTCGCATAAAACGACGTTCTTGCTTTTATAACTCGGAACGCTCACGGCGTAGATATCGTCGTTTTGCGTTTGCTCGCCCGGGTTGTAATCGGCGGGCGGATCGGTTATCACTATACTGCCGTTTTCCGAAGGAGTTACGGAAGTTTCCGTCGACGACGTTGCGGTATCGCCGCCGCCGTTACCTTCCGCAGCGGGTTCGCACGCGCAGACCGCGAAAACGAACGCAAGTACGAGTATCAAAGAAATTATCTTTATCAAACTTTTTTTCATTGTCTTTTACCCCCTTAACCGACTGTGACTTCGTAAGTTTCCGTTACGGTGTTGCCCGAAGTGTCGGACGCGTACAGCCAGAAAGTGTATTTGCCCGTCATCGTGTATTCGGTGACGACCGTGCCGTATTTGGCGAACGTGCCGTTGGGAAGAAGCACGTACACGGTTATATCGAGTTCGCCGTCGAGTTCGTCTATGGCGACGGCTCTTACCACCTTCATCTTATCGCCCACTCTCGCGGTCGTTTCGGGCGTTTCGAGGAGCGCTATCGCGGGCGGCGTAAGGTCGACTACTTCCATAATGTAACCGAAGTCTATCTCCTTTTTGCCGTTCCAGTCGATAGCCGTGAACAATACCCTGTAGGTGCCGTATTTATCGAGCTTGACGGTGTGCTTTTCGTTTAAAGCAACGTGCGAAAGTTCGATGCCGTTGACGTCCTTTACTATCTCTCCGCCCACGCCCGTTACGGTGTAGTAGTTTTCGATATTGGGATCGAGTACGTCCATCGCGACCGCCGTGGAAAGCTCCACGACGTCGTTCAGCTGATAACGGAAAGCCATGAGTTCGTCGAGCGAGATCCTCGGCTTGATAAGGTCGGCTTTAACGCTCGTGGTGTTCTGACCGCTGAGCTTGGATATTATCACGGTCGACTTGCCCCTTACGCCCTCGAACTCGAGAGTAAATCTGACTTTGCCGCTCGTAAAGCCCGTAAAGTCGCTGCCGTCAAGGTTCTTCGTAACGTTGAAAGTGACGTTGGAACCGTCGTTTAACGTGAGCCTGTCGTTGTCGTATTTATACACGAACGAGTTCTGCCCCTGCCCGTAGAAGGAAGCGGGTATCTCGTACTTCGTGCCGCCGTTGACGTAGAAATACGACTTGGTTTCGCTCGATTTTTCGTAAGTTATCTTTATCGAACGGCTTTCGTCGATAACGTCGGTAAGATACACGTTTACTTTGCCGAAGTTGTTGTTTTCCGCGTCGACGTCGAATTCTATCGAGGCGCCGTTGGCAAGCAGATAGTTGGCAAATTCGACCTGCGCCTTTTCGTTCAAAGTAGTTACGCGCATACCCGTACTCGTCTTTTCTATCGTGGCCGAATTCGAGATAAAGTATTTTGATATGTCGATATTCTTGCCGTCGCCGACTACGCATACGGGGATATCGAACTTTTCGCTCGTGGCTATCTTGCCGTTTACGGTCGCTCTGAAGTAGACTTTCGCCGTATCGAGATGGTCGTTTACCGCAGGAGCGTACTTGCCGTCTGCGTGCTCTTTGGTGCCGTTTTTGTCTTCGGTGACGAGAGTGGCTTTTACTTTGTTGCCGTTGCCCGCCGCCGTGTAATCGTAAGCGTAAACGCCGTCGAACGTGTACGTAGAACCTGCGATAAGATAACGCGGCAGATAGATATCGTCGATAAAGACGGCTCTGCTGTTAGCCGATACGGATACGACGTAGCTCTTTTCCGCCGTGCGGCCGAGATAGTCCGTCACGGTCAGATAAACGGTGTAATCGCCCGCTTTTAACGGACGGAACTTGCCGTTTTTGACTTCGACTTCATTTTCGCCGTACGTAACGCGGCTTTCTATTTTCGCGTTACCGACGCAATTTTTCGGCTCGGCGTCGGCGATCTTGACTTCTTCGCCCGTCAAAGCCGTGGTCGTAGCGCCCGTAAGCGTCATATCGGGCGCCGCGTGAGAGGCCTCGACGTTTATATATACGGTCTCCGTAGCAGCGTTGCCCGACTTATCTTCCGCGGTATACGTTACGGCGTACTTACCCGCGCTGTTGGGAATAAAGTAACCGTTTTCGATATCGACTTCGTGCTCGCTCGTGGTGTTCACCCTTGCGAATACGCGCGTTTTCACTTGGCATTTTCCGCTTAAATAGTCGTCGGCGGTAGCGTCGAACAGTTTGTACCTTTGCCCGACTATTCCCGAAGGAAGATCGTCTTTGTCGAGCCCGCCGTAGTCGACCGTTATCTCGGGAGCTGCGGTATCGAATACGTTCTGCTCGGCAAGGTCGATGCTGCCCGCGCGCAAAATAAGGAACTTGGCGGGGGCGGTGCCTTTGTATCTGCTCGCCGAAATGCGCAGGAATACTTCGTTGTCTTCGAAGCCCGTCCAGAGATTGCCGAAATACTGCGAATCGTCAAGGTCTATAACGAAGCCTTTGGCTACGTTGGCGTAGACCTTTTTGGTCGAATAATCGAGCCATATCTTGACGTCGGACGATACCTGATTGTATCCCGAATTGGTGCGGCCCGCGAACGTGCCGTAATAAGGCGCGCCCCAGTTGTCGCCGATATGCAGTTTGTTCCAATACGATTCATACCCCGAAGGAGTCTGATTCTGCACGCCCGCCAAAGTGTACGTGCAGTTGTTTTCGGCGCTGTAGTTAGCTATTATGCGCAGATACTTGGTTTCGTCGCTCTTGCAGATAAAGTCCACCTGCAAAGTGTTGAAATCGGCGGTACCCATAGACGACGGTATAACGACGCACTCGAAAATGGGCTTTGCGAGCGTTGCTTTCGATAGGTCGAAATAGTCGTTGATGGTGAGAGTCTGTTCGCTCGACAGGGTGACCATTTCGCCTTGACTGCCGTCTACGCCGTCGGTCTCATAGTAAACTTCGTCGTCGGGCGAAGAAAGCTCGAACTTGGGAAGATACGCGTAGAAATCTTTCTTCATCGAATACGTTTTGCCGCCGACGGTAGCCGTGTATTCGAGATAATACTTCCCGAATTGCGTCAAAAGCACGTTGTCGCCCACCTTTTTCGCACTTCCGTCCGGGAAATGCAATACGGGCTCGGCCTGATACCATCTGCCGCTTTTTTTGAAGGTCGCCTCGGGCACGCTCATAAGCTCGCCCTTTTCGTAAACCTCTTCGACGTTTACGGACGAAAACCCTTCTTCGCCTTCGGCCGATGCTTTGGTAAGCCCCATCACCGTAAAGGATACGGCAAGGCTGATAGCCAAAGCGGTCATGAGTGAAACAATCAAAATCAGTTTCTTGTTCATAAGATCATCTCCTTATATTTTTTTAATATGGTAGAAAACTTGCTCATAAAAGGGTTGCCCCCGATGACCGTCATTCTTTATCGCCTCCTTCGGTAAGGTTGCCCATAAGCCTTTTGCCGAATATCGCAAAAAGAACGAGGATAGGTATGAGCATAAGAACGCAACCGGTTATCTTCATAGGGACGTTGGATATGACGTTTTCCGTACTGTTGTTGAAGTACCACATACCGTACGCGACCGTCGGGTACGTCGGCATATAGACGAGCGGCGTGTAATAATCGTTCCAGAAAGCTATGAACATTATGAGGAACACCGTCCAGAACAGATTTTTAACAAGCGGCAGTATCACCCGGAAGAATATCCTTAAATGCCCCGCGCCGTCTATCTGCGCCGCCTCTTCGTAAGAGGTCGGGAAAGATTTGAACCTTGCGTAGAATATCAGATAATACACCGAAATAAAGTGGCTCTTCATTATCCATATTCCCCAGAATTTGTCGTAAAGGCCCAAGGTCTTTGCCATTTGTATCTCGCTCGGCAACGAACCGACGATGGGAAGCGCTATCGCCACTACCACGAATACGTTTATCAATCTGCTGAAAAAGTAATCGAACCTCGCCGTTAAATACGCCACTATGCACGGCACGAACGTCGCCATGAACGCGGAGCCCACGGCGTACAACATCGTGTAACCGAACATAAACCACAGATCGGGGTAGACGGTGCCTATCTCCGACTCAACGGGAACGTAGAAAAACCCGAACGCCTTGAAAAAGTTATCGAACTTCCAGTCGGACGGCCAGGGGATAATTGTAGATTCTATCTTGTCGCCGTCCATAAGAGCCTCGAAAAGCCCCCACACGATGGGAAGAAGTATCGTCACCGCGTAAACGATAAGCAGGACGAAAAGAATTATCATGAGCGGCGAACGGCCGTTCCCGCGCACTTGTTTTACCGATCTTTTTTTATCAATCATTGCTCGGCCCTACCTTTTCGAGTATTTTTCTTATGCCAAGCGTTATCGGAACTATGATAAGCGTAAGCAATATACCTATAGCCGCAAGGTCGGAATACTCCGCGTACGACGCGCTGAGCGTTCTCTTGTAAAGGATATACCCTACCGTCGAAAACTGCGCCTCGGCGTTGGAACCGTAAAAGCTGAACAAATTCAGCTGATTTGAAAACAGGTTGGCAATACTTATTATAAATATTGTAAGGAAAGTCGGGAATATCTGCGGGAATACTATCCGCCAGAATTCGCACCACCTGTTAGCCCCGTCTATCTGCGCCGCCTCGGTTATCGAAGTCGATATCGAACTCATTGCTCCCGATAAAAGCAATACGTTCGTACCGAAGCCCATAACTATCCCGTACACTATGAGAACGAGCATGGTCGTGTTGTGATCGGCAAGCAAGCCGAGCATTTCTTCGCCGCCGAGCCTTAAAACGAGGGCGGGAATGAAATTGTCGACGAGGTTTCTGAAAAGTATGACCATTACTATACTGCTCACTATCGACGGCAAAAAGAGCATTACTCTGAAAAAGTTTTTCAGAACGCCCCTCTTGTAAATGTAGTACGAGAAAAACAGCGCCAACGCCATACTGACGACCGAGGATACCAGCCATACTTTGACCGAGTTCCTGAACGCAAACGCCCAGGTCACGTCCGTAGTCATTTCCTTTATCATTTTGGTAAAATGCTCGAACCCCGTCCAGACGTAATCGCCGGTATCCCTGTCGTAATTCTTGAATGCGAGAAGTATGGAGTTTATATTTACGCCGAAGTAAAATATCACTACCTGCAATACGGGCAGAGCTATCATCAAGCTGTAAAATATAAACTGCTTTCTCGATCTTTTGTTTCTGAAGTTTACCCTTAACATAGGGCTCCTCCCTTTAGGTTATTTTGCTTGTAAAATGTCTTTTTTTCTTAAATTCCGCTTATCAGATATAATAACGCGAATATGCGTTATCCCAATATTCTTTGGAGAACTGTACCGAAAGACCGTTGAAGTATTCGAGCCCCGTTACGCCGTCTTTATATATCGTGTTGGACGGATACTGGTAAGGCGTGTTGCCCTGACCTTTGTTTACTACCGTCTTATAGAAATTGGCGTAATTGAGGTTGGAAGCGTTGTCGACGTAAATGTCTTTGTCGCAATACGGATAAACGATGTCCGCACGGGCGCGCATCTCGAATACGCTTCTCGTGTAGGGAGATACTTTGTCCATTATGGAATCGACGTTATAGTTGAGCGACTTCGGGCAGCCCGTATAAAGCGTGAACTCAACGAGCGATTCGTCCGTATAAAGGAATTGCAAGAAGTCGAGAGCGAGCGCCTTTTCGTATTCTTTGCCCGTTTCCTGACCGACGTTGCCTCTGATGAACGCGCCCGTCATAAGATAGTCTACGAGCGTCACGCCTTCGCCGACTTTATCCTGCGTAGCTTTCGGGAAGGGCATAAAGCCGAAACGTCTTGCGTTTCTCGACGCTCTGTCTTCGCCGTACTGTTTGGCCATCGTCTTAAAATAGCCCATATCGTCGGCTTCGTTTTCCCAATAGTTACTTTCGATCAACATGCCGATGGTGCTTTCGGTGGACAAGAATCTGCTTGCGATATAAGTTTTCTGCGCTTCGGTGTGCGAAAGAGCGCCGACCGACCTTAAATCTATGTACTTACTCGACTTGTTGAGCAGTCTGTCCGCAAATTGCAAAGCGTAATATTTGCCCGCTTGTTTGGCAAGAAGATATCCGTTGTTGGGAGTGATGGCAGTGTCGCCCATCATGGTGATGCCGGATTCCGTCGCGCTCGAAACGAGGTTTTTGGCGGTGCCGTCGAACGTGAAGTTCAACATGGACTGTTCAAGACCTTCGTAGTCGCACGCGAGCGAAGCTAAAAATTCCGTAAAGTATACGGGATTGGAACCCGTCCAGATAACGGGGGTAATGCCGAGGTCTTTCATCTTCGAGCAAAGCGCGAAGAATTCGTCGTAAGTGGCGGGCAAGCCGTCGTCGTAAGTTCCCGCAACGCCGTCGGGGCCTTTGGACATGGTTTCGTCCATATCGATGATGAATCCGTCGTTACCGTTGTTCTTGTCGGCAGACAGATATAATAATTCCGACTCGAAAAGATCTATATCGTAAGTGATGCCTCTGAATCCCTGATAGTGCGGCAACATATAGATCTTGTCGTTTTTGGTTATAAGATAATTCTTCTGTTCATCGGTAAACTTATCGGCGATACTCTTGTTTTCACCGAACTTTGTGAGCTTTTGAGTGGCGATCTCGGTAATATCGAGAGCTTTTCCGCTCGAAACGAGGTCGCTATAATAGACGTATTCGGTAAAGAATATGGCGTCACGGCTGTTGTCCATACCGCTGATTATGTCTTTACCGCCCTGCTTGGCGTTGTCTATCCAGATCTGAACGCCCTGTTTGCCGGGTTCGTAAACGTCGTCTTTATGTATTTCTTCATACCTGGCGGCGGCCGCCTTCAGCCATTTTTCGCCGAAAGCGCCGTTAAAGTTGCTGATAAACAACGTGGTCTTGCCGGTGTTTATCTTGGTGTCGCGGTCGAATTCGTCCGTCGAATCGACGGTGTTGGGCTTTTCCGTCGACGGCGTGCAGCCCACGAGCGAGAGCGATACGATCGCTACGATGCACAAAAGCAAAGCAATCAATTTTTTCATAACAGTTTCTCCTTTTATAACAAAAATTTTTTTTATTTTTTTATTCGCCACCGCGTTGCAGCGGCGTTTTTTCAGATTTTTTCGAGCTTTCCGCCGTTTATGCGCGATTCTTCGGCGGCAAAGCCCATAAGGTGGCTCATTATCGACTTATCAATGGAGGTAAGCCCGAGCGAATCGCCTTTGCCGCTCAACGCGCGGACTATGTCTTCGACCATCTTCTCGTCGCCGCCGCCGTGCCCGCCGAACGTTTCGCCTATCTCCACCTTGAACGTTTGCGGCTCCTGACCTATCTTCCCGAAGCGCCAATATTTAATTATATTGTCGAGCATACTCGCTTCTATCATGCCCTCGGTGCCGCACACCCTTATAGTGCGTATCCCGCCTTCGCAAAAAGCCGTCATATTGAGTTGAGCGGTACTTCCGTCTTCAAAAAGGCAGTTGACTATCTGATTATCCACTACGTCGTTATCGCACTTGAAGACGCATCTCGTGTACGGGTTTTCGGGTTTGGAAAAGGCTTTTTCGATCGCCTCTTTGTCGTTCGGATCCCCGAGATACTGCCCCGACGCGAACGCAAACGCGGGATACTTCGTGTAAAACTTAAGACAATTATAGATGCACTCTTCTTTCAGTTTGCAGTCGAAACAGTGTTCGCCGCTTTCTTTGGGTGCGTTCTCCCGTTTGAAGTACGCAAGGCTTCCAAACGACGAAACGCTCACGCAGTTCTTACCGGTAAGCCATACGAAGAGGTCGAGATCGTGACAGCATTTTGCGACTATCATCGGGTTGGTCTCGCTTCTTCTCCAATTACCTCTGACGAAGCTGTGCGCCTGATGCCACCAGCCGACGTGCTCGGTCTGCTGAATGGACATGACCTTGCCCACCTTGCCGCTATCTATCATTTCCTTGATTGACGCGTATATCGGCGCGTATCTCAAAACGTGGCAAACGTACACCTTTTTATCGTATTTGCGGGCAAGCTCGGCTATCTCTATGCACTGCAGTTTGGACTGCGCTATCGGTTTTTCCAGAATAAGATGATACCCGAGTTTCAAAGCTTTAACGGCCTGCGCATAATGACATTCGTCCATCGACGCTATTATGAGCGCGTCGGCAAGCTTTCCTTTTGCGAAAAATTCGTCGTCGCCACTAAAGCATTTATCTTCGGAAAGCTTCAAGTTGTTTTTCGCAAGCTCGAGTTTTTCGCGGTTGTTGTCGCATACGGCAACGACGGAAACGTCCTTAAATTTCAGCAAAGTGTCGAGATAAAACTTTCCGCGTTGCCCGTAACCTATCAAAGCAAAAGTCAGCATTTTTTATTCCTCCTCGACGCTTGCCGTCGTCAGATTGCATTTTTCCATTCTGCCGAGAGTGTCGGCTTTAAACTTACTGTTTCTGTCGTAAGTGTACAGCCCGTTCTGCTCCTGTTCGATATCGTAAAGCTGCGTGTAGCAGAAACCGCATAAGTTTTTGCAGGATAACAAAAGCTTGACTATCTCTTCGTAGCGGTCCGCAAATTGCTTTTCGTCTTTGAGACTTTCGCCGTAACCCCAATCGTCCGTGGCGGTCACGACGTTATTGCACGTCGAAACGGCTTTACCGTCCACGGAAGAACCGTTGCCGAACCTCTTTCCGCCGAACTCGCTTATATGTACCGGAAGGTTTCCGTCGTATCTTAACTCCGTTTCCTTTTCGTTATAGAGCATGGGAACGTGCAATTCGTTTTCCTCGCAAAGCTCTTTGAGTATCTTTTTAAGCTCGTCGTATTCCCCGTAGCAGTGGAAATCGTAAAGGTCGGTCTTATGCCCGTGATGTCCGCCGCTCACGTCCACGCAAGGTCTCGTAGTATCGATCTCCTTGGTAAGAGTGTAAACGGCGTCGACGAATCTTACGTCCCTCGGGGAGCGATTGTCCTTGATATCGTCCCACACCTCGTTAAGGGGACACCAGGTTATCACAGACGGGTGATTGAAATCTCTTTCGACCGTTTCCGTCCATTCCTTCGTGAATTGACCGAGCGCGCAAAGGTCGGAATACCTTATGCCCCAACTCGGGAACTCGCCCCATACCATTACGCCCATCTTGTCGCAATAATACAGATATTCGGGATCGAAGACCTTCTGATGCAGCCTTATGCCGTTGAAACCGAGCCTTAACGCCCTTTCGATATCTAATGCGAAATCGGAAGGATCTTTCGGCGTATACACGCCGCCGGGATAATAACCTTGGTCGAGGACCAGCCTCTGGAATACCGACCTGCCGTTCAACAAGAATTTTTTGTCGGCGTACCCGACCGATCTCATGCCGAAGTAGCTGTCGACCTCGTCTTTATCGAACTTTATTTTAACGTCGTATAAATTCCCTTGACCTTCGTCCCATAAGTGCTTTTCTTTAAGGCTTATCCGAAACCTTTCTTCACGCTCTATCGTGCCACAACATTCGCCCACGACTTTCCCGCCGAACGATACGACTATATTTATATTGCCGGAATCGGAAGTCCTTATCTCGACGTCTACGCTCTGATCGTCGACGTTCGGGTAGTATTTTACGTTAAGGATACGGACTTTTTTAACCACCTCCAGCCATACCGTCTGCCAGATGCCCGTGCAACGAGTGTAAAAACAGCCGAAAGAATACGGCTTTTCGCTTTGCTTGCCGCTGGGGATATTGTCGGAAACGTCGTCGTATACCTTGACTTTAAGATGATTTTCTCCCGATACGAGATAGTCGGTCACGTCGAAAGAAAACGGAGTATACCCGCCGATATGCCTGCCGACGTAACTGCCGTTTACGTAAACTTTCGCCTCGTGATCGACGGCGCCGAAATGCAATATCACGCGTTCGTCCTCGCAAAAAGAAGGCGCGCTGAACGTTCGTTCGTAAACGCATTCTTTTATAAAATCTTTATACGCCACGCCGGAAAACTCCGATTCGGGACAATACGGAACGATTATCTTATATTTATGCTCCGCACCGTTACCGTTAAATTTCAATGACCATTCGCCGTTCAGATCGATCCATTTTTCTCTTCGCAGTTGTCTGTTGGGATGATAATCTGTAACAACCATTTTTCTGCTCCTTGTCGGATATATGACTTTGATCCGCTTAATTGATTTAAACCTATCGTTTGACGTCGTAACGAACCGTTATCCGTCGCAAAGAAATAGCCTTATTTCCGTTGCGAAGACGCGGGCTCGCTTTTACCAACTTTATTATATAATGCAAAGTTACGCAGGTCAATACCGAATCGAAAAAAAACAACTTCCATAAATTGACATTTTGACATTTTTCGTTTCTTAATTTTTGGAAGTAAAAAAAGCGGTGCGCGTTATTGCATTAATTTCATAATACGCCGTTCGTTATTGCGTTGTTTACTTCCGAAAACTTGTTGTTATTACGCCGTAAAAACTATTTTTTGAAAGTATCGAAAATGAATTGACATTTGCCGATGATTTCTGTTATCATAAGAAAAACGATCAAAGGAAAAACCATATGAGCGACATTTTGAATCCGAATAAAGAAATATCGTTATCCATTGCGAACAAGCAGGACGCCGAGATGATACGCAAGATCTCTCACGCGCTCGACTCACCCGAAAGGATAAAGATATTGCGTTCGATACTGTATAAATCCAAAGGGCTTCAGGAGCTTTCGACCGAGCTTAACATTCCCATTTCAAGCATAATGCGCCACGTAGACATACTTACCGACGCGCAGCTGATAATTATAAATTATCAACCCGGACTGAAAGGTCACGCAAAATACTGTTCGCAGACGATATTGTCTTTTACGGTCTCTCTCGACGTTTCCGACACGCAAAAGGAAAGCGAGCAGGAATACGTTCTCGAGCTTCCCATCGGGCACTTTTCGCACTGCCATATAACCACGCCTTGCGGAATGAACGGCAAGGACGCGCAAATAGGAAAATACGACGATAAACGCTCGTTTTTCCTCCCCGAAAGGATAAACGCGGAGCTTTTGTGGTTTGAAGAAGGCTTTATCACTTATAACTTCGCCACGCCGCCGGAAGATCTCGGTTATTCTTCCGTTTCCTTTTCTTTTGAGATCTGTTCGGAAACCGTTTACTTCAATAACAACTGGCCGAGCGATATTACTTTATACGTAAACGATATCGAAATATTGACCTTCACCTCCCCCGGCGATTTCGGCGGCAGAAGAGGAACTTATACCCCCGATTACTGGCCCCTGACCAGCACTCAATACGGGCTTTTGAAAAAGATAATCGTCAACGATTTCGGCGTATATTTCGACGGAAAACTCGTTTCGAGAAGTATCACCTTCGACGATCTGCACGTTTTCGACCACGTTGCCGTAAAGTTCACCATCGGCATAAAGCCCGACGCCAAACATAAGGGCGGGATAAACCTCTTCGGCAAAAACTTCGGCGACTATAATCAGGCGATCGTCATGAAAATTCGGTAATAATTGACGTTTCTTTTTACTTAAAACGCAAAAAATATCGCTAAAATATTGGCAATCGGTTGACATTTTATTTAAAAATTGCTAATATATAAGCACTATGGATAAAAAATTCGATATCGGTGATTTTATCAACGCAAAAACGCAGCGATCGGTCCTTAACGATCTGACGGAGCGGGTAAAAAAAAGAAGAAAAGAAATGAAGTTTACGCAAAAAGAACTTGCCGCAAGGTCGGGGGTATCTTACGCTTCGGTGCGCCGCTTTGAAACTTGCGGCGAGATATCGCTTTCGTCGCTTATGAGTATCGCGGCGGCTTTAGACTGTCTTGAAGACTTCGACGGTCTTTTCGCCAAAAAAGCGATCTTAAATCTGAAGGATTTTGAAGGATGATCGATAATATAAAAAAAGTTACCGTAAAACACAACGGAAAAACGGTGGGATATCTTGCCGAAACGGAGCCTTTCGTCATCGCCTTCCAATACGATGAAAATTGGATAAGGTCGGGGTTTCCCATATCGCCTTTTTCATTACCGCTTTCCGATAAAGTGTACCGAAATAATGAACGAGATCGAAAATATCTGCAATTCGTAAAGATCGCCGAACAGATCGATTGCCGATCTTAAAACCGTACATCGTCAGAATAAGCAAAAAACAGAAGACGACTTTTCGGCAATAACTACGGCGACCGCAAACAAGCCGAAATATCGTTAACTGAAAACGACGATTGGTGAAAAATAAACGTTATTAAATCTTCTTTTAATCATTTTAAATAATGCAAAAACCGCGCTATAAGTCGATTATCGACCAAATAGCAAAGATTAAGCCGAGGACGAAACGAGTTTGTCCCCGGCTTTTTATTAATCATATTCGATTTACCATATCGTACTTATCTTTGTACTCTTCCGCTTACATTACCGCTCATTAAGGTTTCTGCTTCCATTATCGACACCATATTGTAGTCGCCTTCTATGATAAATATTGTTTTGACGTTTGAAACGATCAAGATCGCCAAACGAAACGGGCTTGACGATGTTTACTTCGTATTCGCCGCCTTCTTCATTTAAAGTCTGAAAATAATGATTAAAAAGGTCCTTAAAAAATTCCCTTCCCCGTACTGTAATACTTTTATCATATACTCACCATCAGATATGTCGTATTCGTTACGAATACTCAAACGTTATTTCGTCTATCGCATAGGCGTTGAACCCGAAAAATTTCTGCGCGAGTTGACCGACCTTTTCAGTTAGTGTCATCTTTTTGATCAGGTCTCTTGCCATTTGTTTATCGTCTTTTTTCATATCGTTTTTTTAGAAAAGCTGAAATACCGTAATATTATTCCGTAAAACGGTTTTATCGTTAAAATTCCGTCGTCAATCCGTCGTAAGCGGGTATCAGGCCGCTTGTGGACAGCTCTTTCGAGATAACGCCGTGCGGTTTATGGAGCGAAGGAGCGATATGGGAAAGATAGATCGTCGTTTTTTCATCGATAATTCCCATGATCTTCATAGAAGGCACCATCAATCGTATCATTGCGAGGCTGTTATGCTCCGCGATACGATAGTTGCCGACGATATCCCCTATCGTAGCGTCGATCACGAGCGCCGATAACTTCTTGTCCTGAAGCCAATAATACGTACGATTCAATATCCAGGCTCCGTCCAAAGCGTAAAGGAAACGCTTTTTACCGTCGTCAAAGTACAGCCACTGCGGAAAGCTGTTCGGATCGTGATTCGAATCAAGCCCCGTGACCATAATACCGTCACAGACGGTATACGTTTCATACGGAGTCATTTTAATTATTTCGGCGCCTTCGATAACGTCGATACGAGCGCCGTATTTAACCCGGATCCTTATTCGGTTTCCCGACGCTTTGACCAATCGTTTTAAGTTTTCGGGCTGAAAATGGTCGGGATGAAGATGCGTAATGAAAACGTCGGTGATCTTCGTAACGTCGACTTTGGCTATACGCAAAGAATCGAGCGTATGGATGCCGCAATCGATTAGTATTCTGTCGTTCAATAATACCGACGACGACCTTCTGGCGTCTTTATCGAAGCAGTTTTTGAACTCTTCGTTGAGTTTGGGTGAAAAATCGGCGGCACACGTACCTAAAAACAAAACTTTCATAAGATTATTAAATATCCTTTCATAAGATTATTAAATATCTATTGTTGCGCGCGTCGGTCTGAAATCTTTGAGCATCGGAAGTATGTAAAACGCCTTTATCCCGAGCCGCACGAATCGGTAGAGTTGCCCGTCCGTTTCTTCCTTTGAAACGGGAGCGTTCCGGATCCGGGAATAAACGGGGGCAAACTCCGCGTTCGGGCTTGAAAACTCGGTCGGATCGAACGACGTATATGATTTTTTAATCGATTTTATCATAACTTATTACAAGTTCTTTTTTCATAGCTTCCACCCCATTTCTTTTACGGCGCCCGTTATCGCTTTCCACACGATATCTTCGCACCACCAATGCTCTCTCGGCGTGACGACGAGCGAACGGTTATTCAAAGCGCCCGCTTTAGCGTATATCTTTTCGATCGTTTCGTAGCCGCGGTAAACGCCTTCGATCGGGAATATATCGTCCTTTTCGCCCGCGATAACGATAAGTTTTCTCGGCGCGATCATACACGCGAGATCCTGCATATCGAAATATTTAAAGCAGAACGGTATATAATTACAGGCGCAATGTTCGATGGAAAGGATCGACTCTTTGTACGGGCAGAACGAACAACTCGGAGCCGAAAGCTTTATTCTCTCGTCGTAACACGCGGCGTAATAACTTATCGTTCCGCCGCCCGAATTGCCGGTGATGATTATCTTATCGGTATCGCATTCGGGAAAATATGCCAAAGCGTCTATCGCCTTATGGATATCCCACACCCTTTCGCCTATCGTGGTTCTTCCGAGCCCCAACGCGACGCGGGAATTATATTGACAGTTTATACCGTACAGCCTGTTTTTGCTTATAGGTTTTCTTTCGCCCATGCCGCGCTGTTCTATGGCGAGCGCGATAAACCCGTTTTTTGCCGCTTGCAAAGCAAATTGCCCGCGCGGCTGATAATTTTCGTCTTCTTTACAAAGCTTTATGCCGACCGAATTGTGAAACCCGGGAGAATGCCCTTGCATGGTTATGGCGACCGGGCGTTTACCGACTGTCCCGTCGGGGATAACGAGATAACACGGCACCGTTTCGCCGATCTCGCTGTCGAAAACAAATCGCACGAGCCTGTAATCTTCTTTTTGCTCGTCGCTTTCGACGCGCACGTTCAAAGGACAGGCGTTCTTTTCTATCTCGTCAAGCCCCGTCAGTTCGATAAATTTCTCTTTTATACGGTTCTTCCATTCCGAATAATCGTTGCTTTCCGAAAAAGAATATTTCGGTATCGTCTTTTGAACGAGCAGATCGTGACAAAGTTCGGGGTTTATATTGATTTTTTCCATATTAAATACCGTCTTTTATGATTTTAATTCGGTCGGATACGGTCAAAGTCCGACGACAGAAAAATTTCGCAGGATAAAAAGAAATAACTTTTTCGCCGTCCGATAATATAATTATACATTAAACGCATATAAAAATCAATACCGAAATTTAAAATAACCACTTCCGATAATTGGCTTTTTCATAGCCGTCTATTACCAAAAATTGAAAGCATTCTCCACCGTAATAACGACTGAAAACGACCGCCTGTTTTTGCAGTTCTTTTTGTAGCTCAAAGTTGAAAACGGCTCGAATTGAGGAATAGTCGGCAACCGAAAGGCAGGATATCGCTATCTTTTGGCGGATACGATTTTTCGGTAGGTTTATTCGGCTTTTCGACCTGACGCGCTCATTGCTCGGATATCGTTTTATTTTGTCGGCCGAATTTCGGTTTCATTGGTCAAAAAACCATTGACATAAGGCGTTTTTTAGAGTATAATTAATCTGCACGAACGCAATTTCGGGGTTTTTAAGGTCAGTTTTTAAGCCGCCTTCCCCGAAAGTTTCAGATCCGCGTAGCTTTTACCTTATTTTACGGGCGCATAAAAAAGCGGGAACGTTTTTTTGACAGATATTTGAATTACGCCTTTAAGCGTTGCCGCATCAAGGAGCGATTTTATGAACGACGACTTTAAGCTTATTCTCGAAGACAACGGAAAAGAAATCGAAGCGCAGGTCATTTTTACGTGCTTTCTTGAAGAGACCGGCAAACATTATTGCGTATTCGTCGCCACCGGTAAAAACGGTAAAAAAGAATTGAGCGCCGCCGTCTACGAAGAAAGCGACGACTTGAGCGGACAGATGTCGCCCGTCGAAACGGACGAGGAATGGGAGATACTCGAAGAATATCTCAACGCCTACGCCGAAGAAAACGACCTCGATATCGACGCCCTCCTTAAATGATCGCGACCGTTAAGCGGTCAGCGGAACGATATTGCCGTATAACGGCAAACGATATTGTCGGGCGGACACCGTTTGTCCGCTGTTACCGACAAACGATGTTACCGCATTCGCGGTAAACGATATTGCGCGAAAATATCGCGCAAACTGCGGTCGTTAAGTAATAGTATAAGTCGGACTAGTATGCGTATCCTAAGTCTTACGCGTATCAACAAACAAAATCTTGCATTATCAAATATCTTCAATTATATATCTGCGAGTGTGGCGAAATTGGCCGTTTTCGGACTGCTGACGCAGCGGGTTTGCTTCTTTTCTCGTGATATCCGTTTTCTTATATCATACGCAAACGGCCGAAAACACGTATTATATGATTTTGCTCGCTTCGTTCGCTACGCCTGACGGCGTAACGCTCCGGACAAGAACGCGTATCCTAAGTCTTACGCGTATCAATAAACAATGTTTTGCATTATCAAATATCTTCAATTATATATCTGCGAGTGTGGCGAAATTGGCATACGCGTAAGACTTAGGATCTTATGTCCTCGACGTGCAGGTTCAAGTCCTGTCACTCGCACCAATCGGCAATTTGACGAACCTTGATGATTCAGGGTTCGTCATTTTTTTGCAAAATAGCCGATAATCGACTTATACGCAGACTTTTTGCCGTTTTTGGAATTTTTGCTTGTGTAAAACGGCAATTATAGTTTACCGTTCTTGTCGGCAAATAATCGCTTTTACGGAGGGTGGAAGACAGGCGCAAAGAGGCGTGCGCGCGGAGTACGTTGACGGACAAAAAAGTAATTTTGTTTTCCGAAAGTAAAATAATCGGTTTTTTTATTGACTTTACAATAAGTTTATTATATAATAATTAATATGCTGACGATGCGTCTTGAATTTTAGGCGCAAAAGGCTGAAGATACGCTTAATAATTCGAGCGTGGAAATATCCTCGTCGCGGCGATGGCAAACGATCTTTTTTCGTCGTTAAACCGTCCCTAAACGACGTATCAAAGGGGCTGCCGTTATGGATAAGAGCCGATACGGATCGCGATCGCGCGGCATACTCGTTTTGGCGGTATGCTTTGCGATATCAGTTATACTCATCTCATTTTACGGGTGTGGAAAAAAATCTATGAATGACCAAACCAAAGACAATTCCTCTTCAAGCGTCACGACCGACGACAAAACGTACGTCAACCCGTTTTTCGAAGGTGCGGACCCGTTTATTTTATTAAACGGCGGAAAGTATTATCTTTATTGCACGAGCGCCGCGGACGGATATCTGTATTACGTTTCGGACGACCTTTCCGAATGGAAGTGCGGCGGATATTGCCTTAAAAAGGGAGACGTAAAGGGTGAAGGCGGTTTCTGGGCGCCCGAAATAATGGAAAAAGACGGCAAGTTCTATATGGTCTATACCGCCGACGAGCATATCGGGATAGCCGTTGCCGACAAGCCCGAAGGGCCTTTCACGCAGACAGAAAAGCGCTGGCTTTCCGAGCGGCAGGCAATTGACGGGCATTTCTTCGTCGACGACGACGGGACCGTGTATCTGTATTTCGTGCGCTTTGACAACGGCAACGTAATCCACGCCGCCAAGCTCAAAGACGATATGACGCTCGACGAAAGCACCGAAACGTTTATCCTACGCACGTCGCTGCCTTGGGAACAAATGGACTGCGACGTAGCCGAAGGCCCGTTTATGTTAAAGCGCGACGGCGTATATTATCTCACCTATTCGGTAAATCACACGAGAAGCCCCTACTATGCGATTGGTTGCGCCACTTCGACAGATCCGTTATCGGGTTTTGAAAAGTACGATGAGCCCATCCTTTCAAAGACGAACGACGTCGTGGGAACGGGGCATCACAGCTTTTTCACCACTAAAAGCGGAAACCTCGGCATAGTTTATCACAGTCATTTCAGCCCGACGCAGTTCACCCCGCGTATGGTCAGGATAGACAGAGCTATGTTCGTACAGGAAGACGGAAAAACGCGTATTATGATATTCGGACCGAGCACCAACGAACGCCCCGTATTTTAAGACCGCTCACGAAAAAACAGCTTTTAAAACGCAAAAACGGCGTTTTATCGACTTATAGCCCCACATTTTAAAAACTTTTCGCGTAAGAAAGCGTTTATGCCGACGAGGAAAAAACGGCAAAAACGAGCTACGCAAAAGGTACTTAAAGGAGTACAGACAAATGACATTTTACTCAAACGTGATAATCCTGACGGAATTATTATTGCTGACGATGACGTTACACGTTTTGAATTATTCGGGTTTCAAAAAAGAGCAGAAGGCGTGGTATATCGCCACCTTCCTTGCGATAATGCTGTGCGCGGGAGCGGAATTTGCCGTTCACGGCCTGCCATACGACTCGAAATTCGCGATCCCGTTGACGATATTGACGGTATTACAGTTTTCCCTTTCGCCCATTCTCGGCGTACTGTTTATCGGTGCGCTCGGTATGCCGAAACAGGGAAGAGTAGCCTTCATCTTTTTGGCGATAAGCTTTACCGTCGAAGTGATAGCGGCGCCGTTCGGTTGGATATTCAAATTCACCGAGACCGAATACGTCCGCGGCAACGGGTTCTTCATTTACGGCATTTTCTACTTTTCAAGCTTACTGTATCTCGTCGTCAATATGGTGCTGGTCGGAAGAAGGTTCCGCCACAGAGACGTTTGGACGATCGGCATGGTGCTCGTAATACTGGTCGCGGGAATAATCCCCATGACCGTATATAACATAAACATAACGTATATAGCCGTAGCTATAGGCGCGAGCATTTGTTATATTTATTACAACGACCTCGTTCAGCAGGACATTAAAGCCGAACTCGTCGCCGAACAGGCAAAGCTTTCCACGATGCAGGAACACATGATCTCGGGCCTTGCCAACCTCGTCGAGAACCGCGATATGGACACGGGCGGCCACATTTCGAGAACGAGCGCTTACGTCAAGATACTTGCCGAAAACGCGAGAAAAGACGGCGTTTACACCGATAAACTTACGGACGAATTTATCGCTTGGCTCTACGCCCTCGCCCCCCTGCACGACATAGGAAAGGTCATTATCCCCGACAGCATTCTTAAAAAACCGGGCAAACTGACGCCGGAAGAATTCGAGCAGATGAAAAAGCACGCTTCATACGGCGGTTCGGTCGTTAAAGAAGTTTTAAGCGGCATAACCGACGAAGCGTATCTTTCTTTTGCGGCGGATATAGCCACCTACCACCACGAAAAGTGGGACGGGCACGGTTATCCGAAAGGGCTCAAATACGAAGAGATCCCCCTTTCCGCAAGGATCATGGCGATAGCCGACGTGTACGACGCACTCGTTTCCGAGCGTTGCTACAAAAAACCCGTTCCGCCTGACGAAGCCGCGGAGATAATCCACCAGGGCGCGGGTTCGCATTTCGATCCCAATCTCGTGAAAGTATTCATCGCGCATAAAGAAGACTTCGAGATGGTTTTGAAAAACGATACCTCGAGCCAAATTGCGGCTGAAGAAGTCGCCGCAGCCGACGGAAATACCGCAAATTAAATACGTAAAAACGGGGGCGCCGCTCAAATCGGCGCCCCCTTATTCTTTATTCGTCGGTCCGAACTTAAAAACGGGAAAAATCACGCGACAAAATCGGGAAAAACGATTGACATAACGCGCGCGTCAATTTATAATAAATATAAGCTATCATATCGTTTTTTTCGGGGGGCGCGTTCTTTATGCAAAGCATACTGCTTAAAAAATTCAAAGACGCGCTCCTTTCCGTTCTTCCGATAACCGCGGTCGTGGTCGTTTTGAACTTCACCCTGCCCGAAAGGATTAAGACCGCGGAGTTTATCGCCTTTATGATAGGCGCGCTGCTGCTCGTTGTCGGAATGGCGCTATACTCTCTCGGTTCGGAAGCGGCGCTCGCCCCCATAGGCGAGACGATCGGCAACAAGGTCACCTCTTCCAAAAAGATACCGTTTATCCTTGCCATCGGCTTTGCGATAGGGTTTATAGTGACGATAGCCGAACCCGACCTTATGGTACTCGGCGGTCAGCTCGGCGATATCAAGTGGCTGCTTATCATAACCATTTCCTTGGGCGTCGGCGTATTTTTGATGATAGCCTTAACGAGGATATTCCGACAGATAAACCTTAATATCGTGCTTTTGGTACTGTACGCGCTCGTGTTCTTATTGGCGATATTCGTCGATAACGGATATATAGCCTTATCTTTTGACTCGGGCGGAGTGACCACGGGGCCTATAACCGTGCCGTTTATAATGGCGCTCGGCGTAGGCGTGGCGGGAGTATTCGGCGGCAAAGGGCAAAAGGACAATTCCTTCGGCGTAGTGGCTATATGCTCCGTCGGGCCGATATTCACGGTCTTACTCCTTTGTCTTATCTTTAAGCCCGAAATATTCACCACGGTCGAAAAGACGACGCTACTCGGCTTTTCGGATATGCCGCGGTTCATAATGGCAAAACTGTCGACCTGCGCGAAAGACGTTGCCATCGCGATACTGCCCGTTTCGGCCTTCTTTGTAATGATCGATCTGACCTTTTTACGCCTGCCGACGCAAAGGTTCATAAGAATATTAATAGGTCTACTGTACACGTATTTGGGCTTAACGCTCTTTTTGACGGGCGTAAACGTAGGTTTCGTATCTATGGGTGAAACGCTCGGCGAGCGCCTTGCTCTTCTCGACGACAAGCGGATACTTATCGGCGTTTCTGCGGGCGTAGGCTCTTTGATGGTGCTTGCGGAGCCCGCCGTACACGTTCTTTCCAAGCAAGTCGAGAACATTTCCGACGGCGCTATCCGTTCGGGTACGATAATCGCCCTCTTGTGCGTTTCGATGGTCACGGCGGTAGGGCTCGGAACTTTAAGGATAGTCGCCAACGTTTCCGTATGGTATTTTATAGTGCCGGGGTATGCGATAGCTATCGTTCTATCCTTTTTTACGCCTAAAATCTATACCGCGATAGCGTTCGACTCGGGCGGCGTAGCCACGGGGCCGATGGCGACGACGTTTATGCTTCCCCTTGCTATCGGCGCGGCGACGACCGTGGGAGGGCAGTCGAGCGTGCTTTCGAACGCCTACGGGCTTATAGCCTTTATCGCGCTTACGCCGCTTATAACCATTCAGCTTGCGGGCATAGCCGTAAAGATAAAAGCCGGCAAAAAGCTCATTCTCCCCAAAGCCTTTATCGAGCTTTTCGAGGGCGACGTTATAGACCTCGACAGCAGGCGTTAAAACCGTAATGACTTACAAAAACCGTCGATAATCGACTTATAGAGCGACTTTACGTTATTAAAAGGAAGGTTTTTATGAACAGCAAACACCTTGAACTTATGATAATCATCGCCAAAAGAGGGCTTGCCAATAAGATAGTGGCGGCGATATCCGAATACGCCACTTTTCCGTCGATAATCATGTCCCGCGGGACGGCGAGCAACGAGATACTTGCCGCCCTTGGCATCGGCGAGCCGGAAAAGGATATGATATTCTGCTTTACCGAGTTTTCAAACGTGCAGAATATTTATAAGATACTCGAGATAGACTTTTCCTTTACGGAAAAGAAACTCGGTATAGCTATGACCGTTCCCGTATCTGCCGTCGGCGGAAATCTTACGTTGCAGATACTGCTCGGCAAGACCAAAGACCTGATGTAAATATCCCCCACTTTAAAAAAATATAAAACGCGAGGTAAAAAATGAACGAACTTATCGTTGTAATAGTCAATTCGGGCTTTGAAGAACAAGTTATGACTGCGGCACGCGAGGCCGGCGCACGCGGCGGCACGATATTCAACGCGAGAGGCACGGCGCAGTCGCAGGACCTCGTTAAATTTATGGGCATCACCCTGCACCCGAATAAGGAGATAGTTTTCATACTGTCTTCCCGCGAGGCGCGCGACAACATAATGGAGACCATAAAAAAACAAACGGGGCTATCCACCGCCGGCGCGGGAATACTCTTCTCGCTTCCCGTCAGCTCCGTCCTCGGAGTAAATCTCGATTAATAGTAAATCTCAATAACTCGATTAATAGTAAATCTCAATAATATAAATACTATCTTAAAAATCAACCCGCCGCGGGGCAATGCTGCCCCGCGGCGGGTGTTTGTTTTTGTTGCTTTTTAACAATTATCAGTCCTTTATCACGAAGCGCTTGTCTGCTCGGCTATCACTTCGTCAAGATCGCAAACGTTCCAATAATTGTCGGCGCGAAGCTTTTTCAAGGCCTCTTGATAGGCGTAATTCGGCTCGGTAAGTATATCAAAGGCAGCATTTCGATCATATATTTTCACACTGAAATCTTTTTCGAGATGAGCAAATGATTTCGACGTGATATAAATAAATCTTCTTCCATTATCCGCTGGATCACCTTCATAAATATGTCTGTCAGTACCGGATGTATCTATCAAGCAATTACCAAATTTATCCCGTGCGATTATTCGCGAATAACTATTCCCGTTAAATGGTATAATTTCATCACATATAAGCTTACCCGACGATTTAAAATTCTTATCGTTGTAATATGCGTTAAAATCATTATTAACAGACGTAGAAACGCATTTTTCTTTAAAAATAGGCTTATCCCAATCGTTCCACGCTTTTAAATTTGCGATATCTTCTTCTTTAAAACCAAACAATGGGTTATCTATTGTCGAAGGTTGTTTTTTATTTTCCTTTTTTGTACTTCTTGCAAGATGTATTCCGTTACCCTCTTTATCAGATTTTTTATTTATGAAATTATAATCCTGATAATAATACGCATTTTCTTCGTCGCTAAACTGACAAATAAGCAAGGAATAATTATATACGTCATAATAACAAAACATTATACGACCGTAATTATCGGTTTCTATCGGTACAACGGCAACCTGACATTCATATTCGCCGCAAGGAATATATCCATCAGTAATCAAAGAATGACACGCCATTGTATATAATTCAGGATAATCGCCATAGTATTCCGTAATACCGTAAAGCAAAGAGCAACCTGTTGATAATATTAATGAAGGAAACGCTAAAATGCAACATAATAGAATTATTACGATATTCTTTAATGCTTTTTTCATATCGCCAACTCACCAATAATAGATATATGATAGCGGTATAGGTCCGCAACCCGCATTAAAAACACAAGCGGAAACTGTGATAACAGATAATAAAATCAAATTTATTGCTTTTTTATAAATATTTTTCATTTAACGTTTATCTCCGTTATAATATCCATACAAATGCAAAAAATAGTATTATTTATTTTTCGTGTACTTGAATTCAAGCGTTCCGCCTTTTTCTTCGACGTCCAATATCAACGCCCGCTCTTTCATAAAGACCTCGGGGTGGTGCATACAGACTTTTCTTTTTCCGTCAAAAGAAGTAAAGAACATGGCGTGGCCGCCGTTGTCGTCGAAAAGCGGCTTTTCAAGGTGTTTCCACGGGCCTTTGATATTATCCGCAACGGCTCCCAAAACGACGTAATTATTGTCCGGCAAAGGAGACCAGGTCAAAAACAAACGGCCGTCTGAAAGGCGGTTTAAAAACGGTGCGTCCGAGCCGTAGCGAATAACGTTCTTGCCTTCCCACGGGTGATGCGCGGGGGCTTTTGCCGAATACGGGCTTTCGTCGGAAGCAAACATCAGAAAAGGTTCTCCTACGGGCGAGGTCAGGTCCTTACTTAACTCCTGCCCCCAGATCTCCCCTACGTACGCGCCTTTTTCCTTAACGTAATTATCCGGCCAATCGTGAGAAAACACGATATACGGCGTACCTTCGTCGACGAATAAAGTTCCGTCTATCGAGCTTTTGTCAAGGGGCGTTGCGGGGCGGTCGGAAACAGGCGTAAACACGCCGTCGGGAGTATCGCTCACGGAAATTTCCGTTCCCCTTAAGCCGTTTTTTCCTTTTATCGACGCGAACAAATAAAATTTTCCGCGGTATTCGTGTACTTCCGGCGCCCATATCTCCGACTGTTTCCAGGTGTTATCGGAAAAGGTATAGACGACCTTTTCGCCGCTCCAAAAATCAAGGTCGACGCTTGTATGAACCGCGACGCATTCAAGATCTTCCGTATTTACCGCTTTATACATATAATACTTGCCGTTATAAGGCAAAATATAAGGATCGCGAATGCGAATGTCTTCTCTTTTCATAAGCTCATTTCAAAATAACCGCGCCCCGTTTGGCTTTTTGCCAAAAGGCTTGGAACGGTCAGATATTTTCCACCGTCAAAACGCCGCCGTCAGCATTTAATTTTTTGATACGCGCGGTCCTGTCGTCGCCGTTTGCCTCGATAGACACCCACTTATCCTTATCCCTGCCGTGATAGACGATATAGTACTGCCCGCCGACCTTTATCAGGCTGTTATGGCCGGTGGATATCTCCACGTCGTCGCCCGTCAAAAGCGGCTTGAACTCGGTTTCGGATATTTTCTTGAAATGAAGTCTGTCAAGTTCGTCGGTCTTCTCGTCCGAAACGGCGTAACCGAGGTGGTATTCGGGTTTCATAAAGGAGTTGGCGCTGTAAATAAGGTAATGATAATCGCCCTCTTTAAAGTAAAACGCGCCCTCTATGGTGTACCAATCCTGCCCTTTTTTAAACCTGTCGCACTCGAAGATCTCTTCCTTTATAGTGGGGCGCACCATAGCTTTCGGCTCGCCGCAGACGGTGAAAAAGTCCTTCATTTTATCGCACACGATATACGTTCCCGCCTTTTCGGCGTCGTAATCGTTCACGGAATAAAAGATATAAAGCCCCTCTTGGTTTTTGACGACGTGCGCGTCTATGGAAAACGGCGCTTCAAGGTCTTTTACGAACTTGAACGGGCCTTCGGGCTTATCGCACACGGCGACTTTGAGCCTTTCCTGATGCGCGTCGTCGCAAGTTAGTTCGACGGACGAATAATACATATAAAACGTGCCGTTATCCTCTATGACCGCGGGCGCCCAATATTCCTTTTGCCCTTCGACTTTAAGAGCCTTTCCCGTATATTCCCAACCGGAAAAAAGGTTACGGCTTTTATAACAGGAAACGCCGTCGTAACCCGACGCGTATATATAGTACCAACCGTCGTGCTCTATTATATAAGGATCGGGCTGGCATTGACCTGCAAAATCTATTATCTTCATTATAAATACCTCTTTTTAATATATCCGCCGGCGAAAAGTATCGCCGACGGACGAATCGATCATTTATCTATTTTTATCTGCAATTCTTTGAGCTGCTTGTCGTCTACGGGCGAAGGAGCCTCGCTCATAAGACAGCTTGCCGTCTGCACCTTCGGGAAGGCTATAACGTCACGAATGGAGTCGTCTTTTGTTAAAAGCATCGTCAGCCTGTCGAGCCCGAACGCAAGGCCGCCGTGCGGGGGTGCACCATAGTTGAAAGCGTCGACAAAGAACCCGAATTTGTTCTGGATATCCGCGTCGGAAAATCCGAGGATATTGAACATTTCTTTCTGAAGGTCGCGGGAGTGTATCCTTATCGAGCCGCCGCCCGCTTCCTGACCGTTGATAACGAGGTCGTACGCCTTCGCCCTTGCCTTGGACGGATCGGACTTGCAAAGCCCCACGTCTTCGTCCATCGGCGCGGTAAAGGGGTGGTGGACCGCCATATACCTATTTTCTTCTTCCGACCACTCGAACATCGGGAATTCGGTTATCCACAAAACGTCGTAAAGGTTTTTGTCGTAAAGGTCGAACTTGTTTGCAAGCATCAGCCTTACGCCGCCGAGCGTGTTGAACACGACGTAATCTTTATCGGACGCGATGAACAGCGCGTCGCCGTTTTTTAGGTCGGCGACTTTTTTAAGGTCTTCGACGTTCTTTTCCGTAAGGAACTTATTAAACGACGACTTTATCTCTCCGCTATCGGAAACGGTCAGCCAGCAAAGACCTTTTGCCCCGAGCGTTTTGGCAAACTCGACAACGGCGTCGAGTTCCTTTCTCGAAAGCTTGGAGGCTCCGCCTTTGAAGTTTATCGCGCGGACGCTGCCGCGGATAGGCCCGACGGCTATTTCCATAGCGTCTTTAAAGACTTTGAACTCTGTGTCTTTAAACACGTCCGTCACGTTGACTATCTTTAAGCCGAAACGGGTGTCGGGCTTGTCCGAACCGTAGTTTTCCATGGCCTCACGATACGTCATCGTGCGGAAGTGACCTTCGCCAAGATCTAACCCTATCGTCGAAAGGAATATGCGCTTGATGAGCCCTTCGATGGGATAGATAACGTCTTCTATCCTTTCGACGAAACTCATTTCTATATCTATCTGCGTAAATTCCGGCTGGCGGTTAGCGCGCAGGTCTTCGTCGCGGAAACAACGCGCTATCTGATAATAACGATCCATTCCCGCTATCATAAGTAGCTGTTTATATAGCTGCGGCGACTGCGGCAACGCGTAAAACTCGCCCGGGTGGACTCTCGACGGGACGAGATAGTCTCTCGCGCCTTCGGGGGTGGATTTGCCGAGCATAGGCGTTTCTATTTCGACGAAACCGAGTTCGTCGAGATAGGCGCGCGTGGCTTTGGTTATCTCGTTACGCATCAGAAGGTTTCTTTGAAGCGACGGACGGCGAAGATCGAGATACCTGTATTTCAATCTCAACGTGTCGTTGACGTTGGAAGAATCGTTTATCTCGAACGGCGTCGTGTCGGCCTCGGCAAGTATCCTCAATTCGTCGGCGATTATTTCGATCGCGCCCGTCGGGATCTTGTCCGTCTTGGAGCTGCGCTCTCTCACCGTGCCTTTGACGGCGACGACGTACTCCGAACGGAGCTTTTCGGCCTTCTCGAACACTTCCTTTTTGGTGGTCTCGTCAAAAACCACCTGCACTATACCGCTCCTGTCGCGCAAGTCGACAAACAAAAGGCTGCCTAAATTCCTGCGCCTTTGCACCCAACCGAAGACCACTGCGGTCTTTCCTACGTTTTCCATTCTGAAAGAACCGCACATTCCCGTTCTTTTCAGCCCACAAAGCAAATCTGCCATAATAAACCTCTATTCTTGCTGTGTTCGGCCTTTTCGCTTTTTAAATAGCGCCGCGGCTTTAGCTAAAATCGGCAAAGCCGCAAGCTTTTTGCCGTTGAACGCCGACAAAAAACGCGTTTTTATCGCACTGCGAAATAAGCTTACCGTTTTATTATACAAATATGCCGCCTTCAAGTCAATATTTTTGAACGCTTTAATCGGTCAATTTTAAATTTTTTTTAAAAATTTACGCCTTGAAAGCATTCGGCGGTCGTATGCGATATAAAAACGACGCCGACCGCATAACGCGGTCGGCGCTAAAAATATTATCGGCGTATCAATCGCCTTCCGTCCAGGACGCGTCCGAAACGCCTTCTTTATAGACGTACGACGACGTTATGAACGATTCTTTTCTTTCGATGACGAAGTTCATATCGACGTCCATAAAAAGTCGCGCCATAGTCGGCTGCTCGATAACGAACTCGTCGTCGACAACGAGCCTTATTATCGCGGACGTTCCTTTAACGCCCGGATCGATCGTAAGCGACGACACAGCCGCTTCGGGGAATATCATATAGCTGCAACCGTCGCCGAGCTCGACTTTGAAAGCGTCGTCGGCAAAGCGCATATACGTGCAGTGTCCGCCGAATCTCATCATTATGCACGCGTGTTCGAGAGTTACGTAATAGCAGTTATTTCCGAAGAATATCGATTCGCATTCGGACGTTAAAACTATATGCATACAGCCGTCCATCAAAACGCACTTGCCGCACGACGAGCCGAACAAAACGTCTACTACAAGATTACCTATCCTATTGTTGGAACAGGCGTTACCGAAGACCACGCCGTTACAGTTGTTGCCCAAAACGTTGTTACTGCAGTTATTGCCGAACGAACAAGTAGTTACCTTCGCGCCTATGACGTTGTTCTGACAGCCGTTTCCGAAAATCAGCGAATTGCAGTTATTGCCGAATTTGTTGCCGCAAAAGTCGAAACCCGTGCTGATGTTCCTGCAATCGTAATCGAAATAATTGGCGTAACAGCTGTCGGGATGGTCTTCGACTATAACGATATTATTGAGAACGAACGGGCCGTCGTCGGCGGCGTTATACGGCTTTATGACGTTGCATTTCGCCGTGCTCGAGTTTTGCAGACTTCCGTTATAGACGGTGGCGTCGTAGACGGTCGGGTTATCGGCAAGCGACGCGCCGTTCAAAGTCGAAAACGTGTAAAACCATTTGCTCGTTTGCGTTGCCGAAGTCGTTATCTTCGCGGCGTACAGTTTAGCCGTGCTGTTGCGCTTGTACGAACAGTATATGCAGCCGTAGTCGCGGGTGTCGGAAGAGGAAAACATCTGCCAATCGAAACTGCTTACTTCGTCGTCGCCGCACGTCTGGAAATATTCGGACGGCGATATCATATCGAAAAACGCAGACATGGCTTGCTGCATCGTGCGGTCGACGGCAACGTAATTTGAGGCGGGCGTAGCGTAGTTTATACGCCAGCCGACAGAATTGACGTAAGCGGGGTAAAACGGCAATATTCCGGCGTCGGACGCGCTGTACGTTGCTCGCTTATAACGAGCGAACATGACGTTTTTGAAATCGTATCCGCACTCGTTGCCGTACTCGTCTTTCATATAGAATATCACGCCCTTACCGCTTACGGAGTCCGCCCAATCGAAACGGTTGACGTCGTTGTCGAGCGAATATTTGATCTCCCAGGCCGAAAGATCGCACGCGGAAAAGTAGGTGTCGCCCGTATGTCTCGTCGCACGGGCGTTTTCGTCGATGGCGTTTGCGGACAGAGCCGTGACCACCACGTCGAAAGCGTGACCGGCGCTGCAGGCGTACGCGTCGGAGACCGTAGTCACGAAATCGGTTATCCTGTAAACTCTTCCGGGAACGAGGTTGCCGCCGTCGCGCAAGGTCTTTAAAGCGGCGTAAGTCACCGAAACGGCGTTGCCGGCGTTGGCAAGATCGTCTACCGCCGTGCTTAGATCGTACAACTCGTCGCCCATATCGCCGACCGTCTCGTTAAGATCGTCCACCGTGTCGCCGAGATCGCCCACGCTCTCTTCAAGGCTTTCCACTCTCGCTTCTATATCGTCCACCGCGTCGCTCAATTCGTTGAAAGCGGCGGGGCTGTCGGATATATAAGCGGATATCGCGTCGTTTACGGCCCGCGCGACGGGTATCTCGAATACGTCGCTTTGAACGGTGAAATCCTCGCTTTCAAAGCTCAACTGACAGCTTGCCACGCCTTCCGTTCTCTGCATTCTGGCGGTCACGGCAGCCGAAACGGTCACTTGGTCTTCGGTATTCGTCGTCGAAAGAGAAAACTTATCGGTGGCGCCGTCGGCAAATTCCATTTTCAAATAGCAGACCGCCGTCGAAAGATCCTTACCGCAATAATACCTGTCGGTCGTGACCGAAAATACCTTCGCCTTGTCGTCCGAACGGAAAAACTCGCACGTCGGCATAAAGCGAAGTTGTTTGAGTTTGTAAACCAAAGCTTACTCCTTTCCTTAAAAAACTTCCCGTCATAATAATATCACCTTTTTTCTCTTTCGCTCGGTTAAACGACGGGTTTTTGTCGTCTCCGACCGTAAAAAAAAGCTCATTCGTCTTCGGCGGAAGCGGGCGTCGGCTCCGTAAGGCTGACCAAAACGGCGTCGTCGCCTATCTTGTCGACGCAGCAAAGCTTGACGATAAGATCGTTTTCAGCCGTCGGAAACAGTTTTTGCTCCCCGACGATGAACGCGCTTATCCTGCCCGCGGGGAAATCGAACGTGAGGTCTTTGACCTTTCCGAGCTTTTTGCCGTCGAGAATGTTCACCACCGACTTTTTCTTCAGATCGTTAAAACTTACCATATAACGATATTCTCCACGATTATTCTATTCATTCGCCCCTTTATCCATTACTCGCGCAGCCCCGATTTTCGCCAAAAACCGCAAATGATCGACCTATACGAAGACTTATATAAATTTTCCCAACAAAAAACCCGCCGCCACCGGCGGCGGATAAACTACCTTTACCGCTATATTTATTATTAATAATTTCGTTCGGGATTTTTCAGGACGAAGGCTTGCAGTCCGACCGAAAAATCCCCGACCGATAGCGGTAAGCGGTCTGCAGTCTGCGGTTTGCAGTCTGCGAACTACGAAATTTTAGTCTTTATCTCGCTCAAAGCGTTTTTCTCAAGCCGCGATATCTGCGCTTGGGAAAGCCCCACTTCGCCCGATATCTCCGTTTGAGTCTTGCCTTCGTAATATCTTAAATATATTATCTTGCGTTCGCGCTCGTTTAAACTTTGCATAGCCGATTCGAGGCATATCCTTTCCGTCCAGTTTTCGTCGGTGTTCTTTTCGTCGGAGATCTGATCGAGCAGCATTATCGTATCGCCCTGCTTGTTGTAAACGGGATCGTATATTGAAACCGTATCGGAGATGGCGTCAAGCGCGTAAACGACCTCTTTTTCGCATATTTTAAGCCGTTTTGCTATTTCGTCGGCGGTGGCGGCGCAGTCGTTTTCTTCAAGTTCCGAGCGCGCTTTCAACACCCTGTACGCCGTATCGCGTATACTTCTTGCAACGCGAAGGCTGTTTCGGCTTCTGACCACTCGTTTAAGTTCCCCGCTTATCATCGGCACGGCGTAGGTCGAAAATCTCACGCCGAAACTTTCTTCAAAGTTATCGACCGCTTTGATAAGCCCTATCACCCCCGATTGGAACAGATCGTCCGCCGACACTTGCCCGCCCGCAAACTTTTTTATAAGCGACAGCACCAATCTTAAATTGCCGAGTATTAGTTTATCTCTTGCGGCTTTATCGCCGCTGTTCGATCTTTTAATGAGTTCCGAACATTCTTTTGAACATATCTTCGGGAGCGCCGAAGTGTTTATTCCGCTTATGTCTACTTTGTTCATTTTTCTCCTTGCCTGCCGTTTAAACAGTCGGCAAACGGCCGCTAAACCTTATAAAAGCGCGGCCGGGGCAACGTACCCCATAAGTTGATTATCGGCAATTTCTTGTTTTTTATTCTTCGATAAACGCCGTTTTTTATCCCATGCTTATTTAGCTCGCTTTATATAAAAGGCGGGCGCGCCGCCGGTGTGTCCACCCGGCTGCAACCCGCCGCTATTCGTGATATAAAAACGCAAAAAGTCTGCCTATAAGTCGATAAACGACCGTTTACGCGTTTTCTCTCGCTATTATCTCCTTCTTCAATTTTTTGACTATTTTCTTTTCGAGCCGCGAAATATACGATTGGCTTATCCCGAGCAAGGTGGCGACGTCCTTTTGCGTTAAAGCTTCCTGACCGTTAAGTCCGAACCGAAGGCTCATTATCGTCCTTTCCCTTGAAGAAAGCTTTTTCAAAGATTCGATAAGTATCTTCCTTTCGCAACGCTTTTCGATACCTTTTGAAACCACGTCCGATTCCGTACCGAGTATATCGCTTAACAGCAGTTCGTTCCCCTCGCCGTCGACGTTTAACGGCTCGTCGAAAGACACTTCGCTTTTAAGCCTCGCAACGCGCCTTAAATACATTAAAATTTCGTTCTCTATGCACCTTGAAGCGAAAGTCGCAAGCTTTATGTTCTTATCGGGGTTATACGAATTTATCGCTTTGATAAGCCCGATGGTGCCTATCGAAACGAGGTCTTCGAGATCGACGCCCGTATTGTCGAATTTTCTCGCTATGTACACTACGAGCCTTAAATTGTGTTCGATAAGCTCGTTTTTGGCCTGTTCCTCGCCGTACGACAGTTTAGTTAAAAACAGCTGTTCCTCTTCGCTGTCGAGCGGGCGCGGAAGTGCCTCCGCCGTGCCGAGATAATATATGCCCTGCTTTTTGGCGCGAAACGAGCCGAAAAACTTCGATATTTTATCGAAAAACTTTACGATAAACGATCTTGCTTGCAAAAACGATTTCATTTTTCACCCCTGAACGAGACTTTTCCCCACTATTACGTCCGCCCCCGAAACGTTGACGTCGCCTTGCATTATGAACGCGTGGCGCACCGTGCCGACTTTTCCGTTTTTCACCACCACGTAATCGGTAAAATAATACGTTTTGCTGGAATTACCCGCCACGGTATTGAACCCGAGAACGCCCCGCGGCTTGAGTTCGACTTTATCAGTCAATTTTTTGAAAAAACCGCGTTTGCAAACGATAATGGGTAAACCGGTAGCTTCGTCGTGCAACCTGTTGCCGTTATCGAAAAACGCCACGGCTTTGAACTTTACCCCGCCGACCACTATTTCCGTTTCATACAGATCCGTTGCCACGCAAACGGAAGACACGTTGAAGCGCAAAAACTTTTTAATCCCCCACGCGACGAACACGGCAAACAATACGTTAAGACCTATCGGTAACAGCTTATTAGAATAATATGCCGCAAGATCGTAAGGTATGCCCATAAGCGACAATATCCCGACGATCGTTCCGCCGAGCAAAAAAGTAAGCAGTAAAAACACGTTGAAAAACTTGACGTAAGAAAGTACGCCCGTATGCTTTACGGCGATCAACGTCATTACCATAGCCGAAATTATCTTTATTATAAAGGCTATTATTATCGGCACGTCGGCTATCGGCAAAACGACGGCGACGACCGTCCCCAAAACGCTCGACGCTATAAGCCGCAGCTTTTTCGAGCCGACTTTAAGTAGCCTTGCCGTTTCCGCCAACAGGAAAAAATCGACTATCAGATTGTCAAACACGGCGTATTCTATATAGACCTGCATTTGCCAAAATTATAACTTATTTCCCGCTCGCTTTTTAACGGATATTTTGCCATAAAATCTGTAATTTTGTCGTTTGGGACTATTCGTGACGGTAAATAATACTCTTTAAAACAGACAG
>JAFZXN010000047.1 GCA_017616695.1 Clostridia bacterium
CAAAACTAAAGATTGCAAGAAAAGAATGTATTGAAACAGAAAGCTGGCTTAAACTTATGTTTAATTCCGGAATGATTGACGATCAATCTTTTAAAGATTTACGCAATCTATGCGGGAGAATAAGAAGGCTTCTTACTTCTTCCTGTATTACCATCGAAAAGAAGATTAATTTATAATTATCGTAAACCCGCGCAAGTATCATAAACCGCGCGGGTTTTTGCTTTTTCTCACGCACGACTTTTCCCCGCGCGGAATTTTTAATAACTGCAAAAGATATTTAGCGGCGCTAAGCGCCGCCGACTTGTTTTTTCAAAGCACACGCCTTATCGCCATATCAGATAAAATCGGCGATTTCGAGGGTAAAAGTCTTTCCGAAATGGAAAAGAATTGTTATTCGTTTTATGCCGACCCGTTTAATTTTAAGGGTTTTACGAACGGCGAAAACATAAAAGATTTATGCGATAGAACGCAGGCGTTTTTAAAAGAACTTATTTCAAAAGACGACGGAAAGGTATATCTTATCAGCACACACGGCTGCGCGATGAGAGCGCTGATAAATTATCTTAAAGAAGACCCGTCGGACTATTGGTGTGGTCGCGCCCCATACAACTGTTCGTTTACGATAGTCGAAACAAAGAACGGCACGCCGACGATAACTGACGTTGACAAAGTATTTTACGACAAGAATCTGATAGTCGACTATTTCAAGAAACCGTAATTTAAAAATCAAGCAAGTAAACCGCGATTATCGCATTTTTTAGCGCGATATACAACCAATTTTGCGGGGTTGGTCTTCAAATCAAATATCAATCATTCGGGGCGGGAAAGTTTCCCGCCCTTTTTATCGTTCGTTATATATATCGCCCACGGAAAGTAAGCGCGGGGTCAAGCCTTATGAGAGCGTTAAAGAGATAAAAATATAAAAAAGTTATAAATTTAATTAAATACTTCCATTTTGGGAAAGTTTGTGTTATAATAATATATACACGTATGCGCGCTCGAGAAAGGGGCGCGGGTATCAACGATGCAAACCGCAATAAAACACTTGATAACCATACCGAAAAGGATACCAAATGATAAAAGAATACTTGTTACAGAACTGGTCGCTGATTTTGATTCTGGCGGCGTTTGCGATAGCCCTTCACATAACGGTCTTTCTGGACAAAAAAATGATAAGGCGTATGTTCGTACTGATAGTCGGCGTGTTTGTGCTGTCTATCCTCGTGTTTACGGAATTCGCCGTCGCCGCGGATGAGAAATACAGGGTACTCAGAACTATTCTGATGGCTATACGCTACAGCGCGACGCCGTTTATTATCTCGCAACTGATCTATACGCTCGTCAAAAAACAGACCTGGTATATATTTATCCCCGCGATAATACTTGCGGTGATAGACGTCCTTTCGATATTTACGGGCATCGTCTTTAAAATCGACGAAAGCAACACTTTCTCTCGCGGCGCACTCGGATATCTTCCGTTCGTCGTGGCGGGGCTTTACTGCATCTTCCTCGTTATACTGCTAATAAAACGGAGCAACAAAAAAGCGATGGAGATGATACCCATAATCTTTCTCAGTATCTCGCTTTTGTCGCAACTCGTCTTCCCCTTCGTTTTCGGAAGTGATTTTTCTAAAATATTCTGCCCGACGATAGGCGTAGGCCTTTTCGTGTATTACGTATTCGAGATACTTCAGCAGACCAAAAAAGATTCGCTCACGGGGCTACTCAACAGGCACGCCTATCACGCGGATATTTTACAAAACCCCGAAGAGATTACGGCGCTCATTTCGATAGATATGAACGGGTTGAAATTCATAAACGACAACTACGGTCACGCCGCCGGCGACGAGGCGCTCGTCACGCTCGCCCTGTGCTTTTCAAGGGCGCTTAAAAGTAGGCAGTTCGGTTACAGGATAGGCGGCGACGAATTCGTCATCATCTGTCGCAAGACCCCGCAGGCGGAATTGACCAAACTAATCGAACGCATAGAGCGTAACGTCGGCGAAACGAAATACAACTGCGCCATAGGTTACAGTTATTCTGAAGACGGCAAAAAGCCGATAGAAGAAATGCTCAAAGAGTCGGATATTATGATGTACGCCGTGAAAGACCGTTATTACGAGGAACGCGGCGCCGTCAGACGGCAAAGCCAGACAAAGTAAAAACCTTTAAACACGCTTTTTGAAAGTCGCGGCACGCAAACTTTTTACAATACGAAGCACGTTAAAAGGCACCCGAAACGGGTGCCGCTTTTATTATAAGTTATTCAAAAAATATGCCGTTTACGGGCTTATAGGTCGACTTTTAGCCTTTCACGCCGTTCGGGCGGAAAGCCTTTGCCGACTCTTTCATAAGCCTGCCATGTGCCTTGTTTTTTCAAAGCACACGCCTTATCGCCAAATTGATTTTTTTATTGTGTTTATTCTGTTTTCAAAGTTATTTAGTGTCTTATCGCAAAATTTTTGTTAAATGTTGCAATTTTTCGTAATGGCAAAAGTCGCGCCGGGCGGGGAGAATAGAGTAGGAAAAAGGTGTAAAAACGCGACGGCGCGTAAAAACAGTTGATATATTATCGTAATTATGTTAAAATAAATGCACTGCCGTTTGTTTATTGTCGCGTTGGGGCGCGCCGACCGATATGGCGAAGGCGCGTAAAGTGCGGCAATTATATAATGGTGTTTGTGTAAAGAAACTGCGTTTACGTCGGGCAAAAGCGTTTAAAAAATGCAGAGTTTTTCGGCGATCGCGAACAAAAGAGAGTCAGATAATGAATTCGGTTTCAGGTAAAAAGAATAAAAGCGTAGGCGGGTTCAGGGCAAAGTCGCTTATAATACCGTTAGCGATAGTTTTGGCGATACTACACGCCGTAATAGTCGCGATGATAGTGCGCGTAAGCTATAACAGCAACAAACAGTCGGTCGTCATGCGCAATTACAGCGAATACATTGCGGACGCGACGTCGCTGCTTGCCGGTT
Organism: Clostridia bacterium; assembly: GCA_017616695.1. Lineage (GTDB taxonomy): Bacteria > Bacillota > Clostridia > Christensenellales > Borkfalkiaceae > UBA4636. Next base: position 2,976 of record JAFZXN010000047.1, read on the forward strand.
CGAGCCTGTTGTCCGAAACAGCGCGGACGTATATCCTTATGCCCGAAACGGAAGGCGGCGTAGTCAATTACGGGCCGCTCTTAGGATACGTGGAAGAATATAGCGTAAAGCGCCGCGGAAGCGACGTTGTGGCTCGTTTTGAAGGATACGACGTTGATAAAAAGGCTCGCGACTACGTTGCCGCCGCCGCGTTAAACGCCGACAAGATGGTCGACGCGCAGCTCCACGCAATAGAGCTGATGCGCTCCGTCTATCCGCTCCCCAATATCCCCGCGCTTGACGGCATACTGCGTTACGGGCTTATCGAAACCGAAATAGCTTTAAGCGACGACGAAAAGCGTGACCGCGCTTTCGAGCTTGTCTGCGGCGACGATTATAACTTATATAAGCGCGACGTTTCCGATCTCGTCGGAAAGTGCAATGCGGAGCTTAAAGAGGAACAGGCAAAAATATCCGTTGAAACGCTGTCTGCCGTCAACGTAACGAGGACGGTTCTTTGGATAGCCGCAATGCTCGTGATAGCTTTGCTTTTTGCCATGTTCGTAGTGTTTTACAAGCTTTTCCTTTCGCCGATAACGGGGTTCGTGAACAAGATATCGAAAGACGATCCGTTAGATGAAAGCAAAGGCATTTACGAAGTGAGAATGCTCGCGTTTTCTTACAATAAGCTGCTTTCCCGCCGCAACACGCTTGAAAACGTTCTGCGCGACGCCGCCGAATGCGACGCGTTGACAAAGCTACCAAATCGATACAGCTTCAACCGTGCCATCGACAAAGACGACGAAAGCGGTTATTCCGCCGCGGTGGTGCTTTTCGATATAAATTATCTCAAACTTACCAACGACACGCAAGGCCATCTTGCGGGCGACGCGCTCATCTGCCGATCCGCCGAGTGCATACTTAAGTGTTTCGGAAACGCCTACAACAATAACTGTTTCCGTTTCGGAGGGGACGAATTTGCGGCGATAGTCGTTGACGTGTCTCCCGAAGATATAAAGACGATGCTCGAAAAGTTCCGCGATACGCAAAAAGAGTATAACGTCAGCATAGCTTACGGTTACGAATACGCGCGGGATATCGGCGATACGTCTTTAAGAAAACTCTTTTTCGAGGCCGATAAAAAAATGTACGCCAATAAAATGGATACGCATTTCGGCGAATTCAACGATTGACGCGCTTTATATTTTGATAGCTTGTTTTTTCGCCGCCGACGCTTTGACGCGTCGGCGGTTTTTTCGCGTAAAGAATATGAAAAATAATTCGGTTTTCGACGTAAAAATCGCTTGACATATTTCGGCAAAAGAGTATAATAGTAAACAGTTGAACAACTATTCAACTGTAATAACGTGACGGAGACGGGTTTTTATGGTCGAAAACGTAGACGAGAGCTGTTTGCTTATCAAAAAGAATGCCAATATCGTGGAAGAGGCGAGGGCGAATATGCCGAGCGATGAAATGCTCATTGATCTTGCGGAGCTATTCAAGGTTTTCGGCGACTCTACGCGCACGAAGATAATTTCCGCGCTTACCTATTCGGAAATGTGCGTGGACGTTCTTTCGGCGACGATCGATATGACCAAGTCTGCGGTATCGCACCAGCTGCGCATTCTCCGTCAGATGAAGATAGTTAAATACAGAAAATGCGGTAAGGAAGTATATTATTCGCTTGACGACGAGCACATTCTGAAGATCTACGACCTTGCGAGCGAGCATTTGGCAGAGTGAGGCTTATATGAAGTTTGTTGAATTTATCAAGGAAAAGTACGAACTTATAAAGGTCGTTATCGCGGCGATAGCTACGGCCGCGGCAACGATTATATTCAAAGTCAACGACACGGATAACGTTGTAAGGCTTATAACTTATATATTGATATACGTATTTATCGGCTTTGACGCTATCGTCGGAACCTTCAAAGGGTTCAGAAAGTCGTTTTTCAACGAAAATTTTCTGATGGTGCTTGCAACGGTTGTCGCGTTCGTACTCGGAGAATACCTCGAAGCGGTAGCCGTAATGCTGCTGTTCGCAGTGGGGGAACTTTTTGAGGATTTCGCCGAAGAGCGTTCCGAAAAAGCCATAGTGGCGCTTACCGAGCTTATGCCGGAAAAAGCTACGCTTTTAACGAGCGAGGGCGAGGTTTCGGTGAACGTAAGCGATGTTAAAGTCGGCGACCGTCTTATCGTAAAAACGGGCGACAGGATAGTTTGCGACGGCGTCGTCGTAGACGGCTCGGGACTTGTCGATAACAGTATGCTCACGGGCGAAAGTCTGCCTATAAGCGCGTTAAACGGCAGTTTTGTCAATAGCGGGGCGGTGGTTTCCAACGGTAGTTTCGTCGTGGAAAGCACGGCTACGGCGGAATTTTCGAGCGCGAGCAAGATACTTAAACTCGTAAAAGAAGAAACGGAAAAGAAGTCGGCAAAGGAAAAATTCATTACACGTTTTGCCGCCATATATACGCCGATAGTTATCGTCCTTGCCGTTTTGGTGGCGTTTTTGCCGCCTATATTCGGGTTAGACCTTAAAACGTGGGTGCAAAGGGCTTTAAATCTTCTCGTTATATCCTGCCCGTGCGCGTTGGTAATATCCGTGCCGCTTGCTTACTTTGCCGCGGTCGGCAACGCGTTTTCAAACGGAATGATCGTCAAAGGCGGCGTGGCGCTCGAAAAGGCTAACGGCATAAAAACCGTCGTTTTCGATAAAACCGGAACGCTCACAAACGGCAAATTCGAGGTAATAGCCGTTTACCCCCAAGAAAACGCCGAAAAGGTATTGAAAACCGCGGCAATGCTCGAAAGGTATTCCAACCACCCGATAGCCGCGGCGATAGTTTCTGAATACGATGGCGATATCGGAGCCGAAATTTCCGTAAACGAGATAGCCGGCATGGGGATAGTTTCCGAAACGGACGAAAAACTTGCCGCCGGCAACTATAAGCTTATGCAAAAGCTCGGCGTATCGTGCCAAGCACTGCAAACGGCGGATACGGTGGTTTACGTTTCACAAGGCGATAAATTTTTAGGTTACGTTACTATCGGAGATTCGATAAAAAGCGGCGTTAACGAAGTTATAGCGGGACTTGTTGCCGACGGAACAGCCGTTTTGATGCTTACGGGCGACAATATGGCGACGGCAGAGCGCGTGGCAAAAGAAGTCGGGATAAAGAAATTCCGTGCGGAGCTTATGCCGGACGACAAACGCGCAATAGTTGCCGAATACAAAAACGGCGGCAAAGTCGCGTTCGTCGGCGACGGGATAAACGACGCGCCGAGCCTTGCCGCAAGCGACCTTGCGATAGCCATGGGGAGCGGAACGGACGTTGCTTCGCTTTGTTCGGACGTTATCTTGACCAATAACAACGTCGCCGCCATACCGAAGCTTATAAAACTTTCAAAAAAGACGGCGCGGATAGTCAAAGAAAACATCTTCTGTTCGATAGCCGTCAAAGCCGCCGTGCTCGTTTTAAGCGTTGTTTTAAGCGTCCCGATGTGGCTTGCGATATTTGCGGACGTGGGCGTTATGGCGCTGGCGTGCCTTAATTCCGTCCGTTTAACGAAAAGAAGAAAAACCGTTTGAATTATACCCGTTAAATAATTGCAAAATATCGGGATAAGTGCTATAATCGAATAGCATGAACGTATTTTTTGACCTGGAATGTGCCAACTGCAGTTTCGGAATTGCAAAGATCTGCGAATTCGGTTACGTTATTACAGACGACAAATTGAATATAATAAGTTCCGATAATCTTCTGATAGATCCGCGCGCTTCGTTTAACGTTTACGGTTTTGAAAAGGCAGGGTTAAAGCTTTCGTACACGGCGGCGCAGTACAGAAAAAGCCCGCCGCTTGCCGCAAGGAGCGAGCTTATAAGAGGGCTTCTGACCGATAAGAGCGTAAGGGTGTTCGGGTATTCCACCGAGTCCGACGCCGAGTTTTTGAGAACGGACTTTATAAGAAGCGGGCTCGGTAAGATAAACTTTAAGTTTATCGACGTGATGAAGCTTTTCAAAGTGTATCTCGGCAGGGCGGAAAAATTGTCGCTCGACGCGGTGTACGCCGATTGCGAGGGCGAGAAGCCGCTTACCCACCACGAGGCGAAAAACGATTCGCTTATGACGCTTGCCTGCTTTAAACTGTTCCTTAAAAAGAGCGGAATGACCTTTGAAAAAGCCGTGCGCGATTGCCCGCTTGCGTACGGGGAGCTGTTCGAGGGGCATATCGTCGGCGACGGAACGATATTCCGTTACACGAAGGGCAATAAAATGTCCAACACCAACGCCAAACTGTATATGAAGTTCGTCGAGAGCGTTCAACCGACGAATAGGCTTGAAGGCGTGGACGGCAAAACGTATTGTTTCGAGAAACAATTCTGGCACGAACATTTCGCCGAATCGCTTTACGGCGCAGACGTTATCATTTCGGCGGGCGGAAAGGTGACGAACGTCTTGCCGAAGGCCGATTACATAATCGTCGGTCAAGGCAGTAAAAGAGTGCCGCGGTCGCGCAGACAAAGAGTCATATCGGTTGACAGCTTTTTGAAGTTTTTCGGCGTCGACAAAGAAAAATTCGACGCTTCGGTCATAAACGTTGACCTGTTGTTATCTAAAATACCCGAAAACAAAGAGTGGTACGATAAATATATTGCCGCACACAGTTAAAAAACGACCGTCGGAAACGGTCGTTTTTTAAGTTTACCATTTGAGCGGCGCGGGCAATTAAAGCCCCAATAGTTCGCCGCAGCGAAAAAAGACTTTGCCGATGGGATCGTTTATCTCTATATCGCTTTCTCCGCGAAGACGATAGTTAAGCGGATCTTTGTTTATAACGACGAGGTGCTTACCTTTGAAATAATTGACGTAAGAAGCGGCGGGGTAAACAGTCAAAGACGTTCCGCCGATGATGAGCATATCGGCTTGTTTTATGGCGATGATCGCGTTATTGACGGCTTTTTCGGGTAAAAGCTCTTCGTAAAGCGTAACGTCGCAACGGATAACGCCGCCGCAATCGGGACAGGTCGGCACGGGCTCTTTGGAATTGAAAATATGATCGGCAGGGTAAACTTTGCCGCAATCCGAGCAGTAGTTTTGCATAGTCGTGCCGTGTATTTCGTAGACGGTCTTACTGCCGGCGCGTTGGTGCAGCCCGTCAATGTTCTGCGTGACGACGGCTTTGAGCTTGCCGACTGCTTCGAGCTTGGCAAGGAATATATGCGCCGCGTTCGGCTGAACGTTTCTCGCGTCCATTTTCTGGCGGTAGAACTCGAAAAACACCTTCGGCTCGCGTTCAAGGCAGGTGTGGCTCAATAAGTATTCGGGCGGATATTTCTCGAATTGCACGTCGCGGCGGTTATAAAGGCCGTCTTTACTTCTGAAATCGGGCACGCCGCTCTCCGTCGAAACGCCCGCGCCGCCGAAAAACACGACGTTATTGCTTTCCTTTATAAATTCCGCAAGTTTTTTTACCTTTTCCTCGTCCATATCCGTTTCCCCGTTTAATTTAAAATAGATTTTGATAAAAACCCGAACGCCGATAAAAAGCGAAGCGAACGCCGTTTTCGATTATATTATATTATCATATCGGGCGTTTGTCAAACGATACGGCAAAATTTAACCGGGCGCATCTGACGGCAGGCCGTCGGCGGGCCGTCAAAAGTCCGTTTCTTTATTCAGGGCATTGACAAACGTTTGCCGAATATGTTAAAATACGTTTGTAATAGGCGCAGGTCGCGCTTTATTAAAGGTCATCTATGAGAACACTTGATACCAAAAAGATCGAAGAAGCCGTTTACCGTCTTGCCTTAAAAGCCGGCACGACTCTCACCGACGACTGCGTTTTCGCACTCGGGAAGGCGGAAAGGAAGGAAAGCTCGCTTCCCTGCAAGTTCGCGCTCGAAACGGTCTTAAAAAACCGCGAGATCGCCGAAGAAAAGCTTATGCCCGTCTGTCAGGACACGGGGCTTGCGGTAGTTCTTCTCGAAATAGGTCAGGACGTTTTTCTGACGGGCAAGCCGCTTGATGAAGCCGTCAACGAGGGCGTTAAACGGGCGTATAAGGACGGGTATTTCAGAAAATCCGTGTGCGATCCTTTAACGCGCGACAACACGGGCGACAATACCCCCGCCGTTATACATACGGAGATAGTTTCGGGCGATGAAGTGAAACTTACGTTTATGCCCAAAGGTTTCGGCAGTGAAAATATGAGCAGGCTCTATATGCTTACGCCCGCCAAAGGCGTCGAGGGCATTATAAACGCCGTCGTAGAGACTGTGAAACTTGCGGGTTCGAGGCCCTGCCCGCCCGTTTACGTCGGCGTAGGTATCGGCGGAAGTTTCGATACTTGCGCGTTTTTATCCAAAAAGGCGCTGACGAGGGAAGTCGGTTCGGCAAATCCGCGCGCCGACATTGCCGCCATCGAAGCCGAATGTTTAAAGCGTATCAACGCGCTCGGCATTGGCGCGCAGGGTTTTAAAGGCGACGTTACCGCGCTCGGCGTTTCGTGCGAAGTCGCTCCCACGCACATTGCGGGGCTTCCCGTGGCGGTAAATATCCAATGCCATTGTATAAGAGTCGGCAAGGTGGTGTTGTAATGAAAAAACTTACTCTTCCTTTAAGCGGCGCCGACGTAGCTTTATTGAAGGCCGGCGACGCGGTCAGCCTTTCGGGCGTGGTGTTCACTGCGAGAGACTGCGCGCACAAGCGCATAGTTGAACTTTTGGATAAGGGAGAAAAGCTCCCGTTCGATCTTCTCGGCGCGACCATATATTACGCCGGTCCTTGCCCCGCAAAGCCGAACGAAGCTGTCGGCAGTTGCGGCCCTACGACTTCGGCGCGTATGGAGTCGTTTGCTCCGAAACTTCTTGATTCGGGGTTGAGATCTGTTATCGGCAAAGGCGAAATGTGCGACGAAGTGAAAAAAGCCCTCGTAAGAAACAAAGCCGTGTACTTTGCGGCGGTGGGCGGCGCGGGCGCTTTGTACGGCAGCCGTATAAATAAATGCGAGTGCGTGGCCTTTCCCGAACTGTTGAGCGAGGCGGTTTATCGGCTCGAGATAACCGATTTCCCCGTAATAGTCGCGACAGACGCAAACGGAAACAGCGTTTTTGAGTGAAGGATAGTTTCGCTGCCGCTAATGGTCGGGCGGCTTTGCCTCCTACGTATTATATAATTATAATGAATTGCGCCGTGCGGCGCGTGGATCGGGATGAGATCTCATAAATCGACCTGAAGGTCGTAAATTGCCTTTCGGTATTAAAAAACTCATCTATAAGGCGGTTATTTGATATGAACGATAAAAAAACTTTGATATTGCTTATTTACGGGATATACCTTTTGGCGCTGTCCGTTATAACTTTTATTACCTACTACGCCGACAAGAAAAAGGCAAAGCGCGGCGCTTGGAGGGTAAAGGAAAGCGCGCTTTTAGCTATGTCGTTTTTTGGCGGGGCGTACGGCGGCTTTGCCGCAATGCAGCTACTAAGGCATAAAACGAAAGCCGAGCATTGGTACTTTACCGCGGTAAACGTTCTCGGCATACTTATTCATACCGCGCTCATTATAATGATACTTTTCGTCTTTAAATTCTGAGCATAAGTGAATGCGCCGCCTTGGTTTCAAGGCGGCGCATTTTTAAGTGTTTATTATCTTTTCAAAAATCATCATTCGATCGTAGCCGGCGTAACTTTGGTGATGTGCGGGTTAACGCCGTTATACCAATAGAGGAATCCTTCCATATCGATCACGTCGCCGATATCGAGCGCTTCGACGGCTGCGTAAACTTCGCTGTTTTTATCGCAAAGGTAAGATTCGACGGTAAAGGTGTAGGTGTTTTCGCCGTCGGAAACGTTGAAGTAAAGGTCGCTGTTAGCGTCGTGCGAGCCGGAGCCGTTCCAGTTATAAAGGAAGGGGGCGGTCTTTTGAACGTCGTTATCGGTGTAGGTGGAGGCGACGACGGTCAGACCTTTGAAAGATACGAATTGGTTCTGATGCGCTTCGAGTTCGTCCGTTCCCAAAAGTGCGGTAACGTCCAAAGGTTGAGCGATAAAGTGGCCTTCAAGTATATCGTAGACCGCGTCGATTATTTCGACTTCTCCCGCCCAGGCCGACTTATAGCCTTTGACTTTTATCTTCGTGCCGGGGGTGAGCTTTGCGTAGTCCTCTTCCGTGCAGGGCATATTGTAAATGAATATCGCACCGTCCTCGTTCTGCGTATAGAACGTAGCTTTGTTATCCCACCAGGACTGTTTCGCCTGAACGTAAGTTTCCACAACTACCTGCGAATCGAGTTCGGCAGCAACGTATTCGGCGTAAGACATAGCGGCTTCGGGAACGTTTACGGAAGTTTCGGGAACGCTTGCGGAAGTTTCGGTCTCGGCACTGTCTTTACCGCCGTCGTTTTTGCCCGGCTTACAAGCGGCGCAAGCTGCAAAAAGCGATAAAACGAGTAAAAGTGACAATAGTTTTTTCATTTTGATACATCTCCTTTAATTATTTTTTATCATTGAAGAATATTTATTCTTCATTTTCAAAAAAAATGCGATATCGGATTCATCTAATATTATACATTGATTTTTTTTAAAAATCAACAAAAAATTACAGGTTTTGACTAAATAATCGTTTACTCGTTCCGTTTGTTTACGGGGGCGTTATTTACTTGGCGTGTTTTTTGTTTTTTATAAACGTAATAATAAAATACGTCGCTATCCCGAGCCAGGCTACGGCAAGTGTGATCAAAAGGGCTATAGAGCCCGCGGGAAGCGTTTTATCGCCGTTTCCGACTTGTCCCTGATCGTTCCCTGATATCGCAGTCTTTTGGTCGAGACGGTATAAAGACCTTACGTCCGAATAAAGCTTTTTCATATAAGCTTCGTCGACGGTCTCTTTTCGTCTTACGGATTTCACTACGTTTTCTATAAGCTGACCGGCGGCGTCACGTAAAGATGCCGAGCCGTTGAAAACGGGGGTGATAAACGTGTTGTCGACGTTATCAAGAAGCAGTTTCGTGGCGTCTATCTTGACCTGATAATGTTCGGCGTCTTCACCCGAACGTGCGAGATAATCGACATATAGAGGGCTTTCTTGCGCTTTTTTCGTTACGGGAACGTATCCTTCCGTCTCGGCATAAGCCATTTGGACTTCGTTCGTCAAAAGGAACTGACAAAACAGCCAGGACGCCAAAACCACTTGCGGATCGCTCTTATTGAAGATGCAAAGCGACGGCCCTTGCGATATCATTTTCGGCTCGTCGACGTCAAATTGCGGAATGGGATAGACTACGGTCTCGAAATCCACGACCTGATCGGCGGAAATGTCCATGTGATTGGCTTTCGTGCCTATCCAGGTCGCGCCCGCGGTGGAGTCGACAGCAAAAATGCATTGACCGGCATTGAAGTAGTTGCCGGGGTAGCTGTCTATCTTAAAAGTGGAAAAGCATTTGGTCTTGCAGTGATTTGCAAGGTCGAACAAAAGGCTCATGGTATCGTCGTTGAAGATAAGCACGTTGCCGTCCGCGTCCGAATACCCTATGTTCTTTTGGCGGAGCATCTGTATCATCATGTTGTCCGTCGACTTATACATAAAGGGGATAAGAACGTTTTGGCCGTTGACGAGGTAATTGCCGTCGTCGCCTTTTTGCATAGCGGCTTCGGAGACTTCCCACACGAAATCCCACGTCAGTTTTTCGGGAAGCTCGTAGCCGAGTTTTTCGACGTAAGTCTTGTTTATATAACACGCCTCGGTCGAACGCATGAACGGCACGCCGTAATATTTGCCGTCGAGCACGCATTCGTCGAGGAATTTTTCCATGACCTCGCTTTTTGCGGGCGAATCGAATTTGACTGACGAGCCGCCGAGACCGTATTTTTCGTTTGAAATGTAATCGTCGAGCGGAACTACGACGTTGTTTCCCGTAAGATACGTCGCGATATGGTCGGGGTAGGTTATGCAGACGTTAGGCGTCGTATCGGTGGAAATATTGGTTATGACGTCGTTGTATATCCTGCCGTAATCGGTGAAAATGCGTAGCGTAACTTTGACGTTCGGATACAGCGTTTCAAAGTCTTTTACCGCCTTTTCGTATATCTCCGTCTGCGTTTTATTGGTGTCGCTCTTTGCCCAGAAGGTTATGGAATAATTCTTGCTTTCGTCGAAAGTTTCGGGCACGGCGCTTTGCGTTCTGTTGCTTTTTCCGTGGCAGGCGGCGAACGCCGTAAGCGATGCCGTTATAGCGAGTAAGATGGCAAAAGCCCGCCTATAAGTTCGTAAACGCGCAATTTTCATCTTTTTGTACCTCCGCGGGATACGCCTTCCATTATCTTTTTGCGGAAGATGGTGAATAAAATTATCAATGGAACGGAAACGACGACGACAGCCGCCATCATAGCGGGCACGTTCTCTCTGCCGAAACCGCTTTCTCTTATCTGCTGAATGCCGTTGGAAACGATATAATGCGAAGGATCGTAAGTTATGAGCCTCGGCCAGACGTAGGAATTCCAGCACTCGATGACTTTTAATATGACCACCGTGACTATCGTTGGCTTACATATCGGAACGACGACTTTAAACAGGAATTTGAGATCGGACGTGCCGTCTATTTTAGCCGCTTTATACAGTTCGTCGGGTATCTGCTCGAAATTCTCTTTCAACAGGTATATAAAGAATATCGACGTGACCGACGGCAATATGAGCCCCGTGAACGTGTCGCGAAGATCAAGGTTGGTTATCGTGACGTAGTTGGTTATAACGACCAGTTCGCTCGGTATCATCATCAGCGACAAAAAGAGCGTGAACACTACGTTTTTACCTTTAAATTGCAGGCGGGAAAACGCGTATGCGGCGAGAATGGCGGTAAAAAGCATTAGCGCCGTGGTGATAAGCGTAAATATTATCGTATTGAGAAAATATCTTCCGAGTTCGACTTCGGTAAACGCCGTAACGTAGTTTTTGAAATCGGGTGACAGCGTGAAAAACTGCGGCACCGTTTCCGAATAATACGCGCCGAGACTTTTAACGGACGTTAAAAGCATCCAATAAAAGGGGAAGACGACAATAATTGCCCATACGGCGAGGCAAAAATATATCACGCCCGAGCTTATCCCTCTGCGGATACGCGCGCCGCGGCTCAATTTTTTGAAATCGATATTATCCATAGCGCACCTACTTCGCGTTTATCGCCGTCTTTTTGCTGACGATGAGATTTATTACGGTTATAGTTAAAACTATCGCAAACAGTATGAGTGCCGCCGCCGCCGCGTAGGAAGGATATCCGCCGCTGTCGCCGTAAAGCATATCGTATATATATCCGACTATGGTGTTCATACCCGCCTCGTTGAGGTTGGTCCCGAATAACGCAACGGCGTCGCTGTAAGCTTTGAAAGCGCCGATAAATCCCGTTATAATCAGATAAAACAGCATAGGCGATATCATAGGGAGAGTAATGCGCGTAAAGATACGCCACTTGGGCGTTCCGTCCACTTTGGCGGCACGGTAATAATCGGTATTGACGGACGCAAGCGCGCTCGTTAAAACGAGTATTTTGAACGGCAACACCACCCACACGGTATAAAAACACATAACGAACATCTTCGCCGCGTAAGGCCCGTCGATAAAATCGACCGCCTCACCGCCGAAAAGCTTAATTAAAACGTTCACCAACCCGTCGCTGTAAGGCGTCTTTTTGAAAAGTATCATAAAAACGAGCCCCACCGCGAGGGTGTTCGTGACGTACGGCAAAAAATAGACGGTCTGGAAAAGGTGCCGAAGCGTTTTTATCGAGCTTAAACCGAGCGAGATCAACAGAGCCAATCCCGTCGAAAGGGGAACGGTTATTATAACGAGTATGAAGGTGTTTTTCAAAGCCTGCAAAAAGTAAGGATCGCTCAAAACGAACAAAAAGTTCTCCGATCCTATGCCCGTAAACGTTTGCGAAGCGAAGTTGTAATTTTCTTCCGCCGAGTAGATAAGTACGTCTATAAGCGGATAAACCATAAATATCGCGAGAAAAACGAGCGCGGGCAACAGATACAGCCAGGCTTTTATTTTATCGAATTTCATAGCGTTACCCCTTGCAGGCGTCTTTGGCGGAAAAAGGTATCCTTAAACCGCTTTCGGCGTCGAAAAGAAACAATTTATCGGCGTTGACTTTAAAGGTTAGATCGGGTTTGGCGAGCCTTGCGTTTTCCGAAGAAACTATGGCGCGAAGCGCCTGCGACGTAAGATTTTCGTTCAGCGCGACGACGCTCGTATCTCTTCCCATGACTTCGACCGATTTCAAAGCGCAGTTTAAAACGCCTTCGTCGGATATAGTCAATCCTTCGGGGCGTATGCCGACCGTGACTTTACCCTGTACGCCGCAATCCACGTCGGATATCTTATCGCTGCCGATATAAAGCGCGCCGCCGTCGATCCTGCCGTCGAAAACGTTTATCGGCGGAGTGCCGAGGAAGGTCGCCACGAAAAGGTTGGTGGGATCGTCGTAAACGTCCTGCGGGGCGCCGATCTGCTGCACTTCGCCCTTTTTCATGACGATTATCATATCGGAAATGCTCATCGCTTCTTCCTGATCGTGCGTTACGAATACCGTCGTCAGCCCCGTTTCGCGCTGGATTCTTCGTATTTCTTCGCGCGTCTGAAGGCGTAAGCGCGCGTCGAGGTTGGAAAGCGGTTCGTCCAAAAGAAGAACTTTCGGCTGCTTGGCAAGCGCCCTCGCTATAGCCACGCGCTGCTGCTGACCGCCGGACATTTCCGACGGCTTTCTTTCGAGCAGGTCCTCTATTTCCACGAGTTTTGCCACGTTTAAAACGCGCTCTTCCTTCTGCTCTTTGGTGAGCTTGTTCGGTTTTTTGAAGTTTTCGAGCGGGAAAGTTATGTTCTGTCTTACGGTAAGGTGCGGATAAAGGGCGTAGTTCTGAAAGACCATACCGACGCCGCGGAACTCCGGTTGAAGGTCGGTCACGTCTTCGTCGCCGAAAAATATCTTCCCTTCGGTGGGCGTTTCAAGACCGCTTATAAGGTTGAGCGCCGTCGATTTGCCGCAACCGGACGGGCCGAGCAGGCCTATAAGTTTACCGTCGGGTATCTCGAAATCAAAGTTTTTTACCGCGACTACGGGCTCTTTTGCATCCTTATTCCTGCTTTTGAATAGTTTTGTGAGACCTTTGAGAACGATTTTCAACTTGTTTGCCTCCTTATAGGGAAAACGGCTTGAAAGGACCGACTGTTTTCGTTCGTTTATATTTATAATATAACAGATTTCGGTAATAATGTAAAACGAATTTATAAATCAAACTAAAATAACGCTTTTTTTAAATGTTTGAATACGGTTTTCGCATTTTGTAATTTAACTATACGGCGGGGCGGAAAGCGTCTGAAATCGGCGCAAAGTTCGTTTCGTCGCCGCAAAATAAGCAAAAAATATATCATTACTGTTTACAAAGCCGCGCCGATATGATATAATATCATCGTTACGTTTCCGACGAAGCAGTCGAGATATCAGGGCTGACTTTTATATCGGACGGTCGGATAAACGGTTTACGATCTTTCGCCGCGTTAATAAAAGCGGCTTTTATATAAACGATCATAAAAAAGGAGGTGGGAGCTCTGGCTAACGAATATAACGAATTAAACAAAATAGAGATTGTCAACGGAAAATCCGATTACAAAAACCGGTTTTTCGTTAAAAACGATATCGGAACGGGTAACAATCCTTTGGCCGCCCCGCTTTCTCACAAGGAAAAGAACGCCTTTTCCGCCACTTCGGAGAAACCGCAGGAAAAACGGGTAAAAAAGCAGGAAACGACGACTAAACTCGTTTCTTACGTTATAGCCATAGCGGGTGCCGTGACGATAGGCGCCGTTGCGGCGGACGAACTCGGTATAGATTTCGGTTTCGGCAAAGACGACGTGTATTCACGTTATCTTCTTGAAGAAAAGATAGATATCGAGCTTTATCCGTACGAGCAGGGGTTGAGTTATTATTTCCTTATTTACGATTATACGCCCGACGGGGAAATGACCGTTCGCGTAACGGGTAACGGCACGGACGTTTCCAAGCCTATCAACGAGCATTTTGACGAGCCTTACGACGATAACCCCGACGACTACGGTTACGAAGACGAAAACGGCGAATACGACAGGGAAAGAAACGCTATCCGCGGCTCTGGTTACTTTGAAGAACTTGCTCCGCATTCGGAATACGTTTTCGCCGTTTACGACGGCAAGTACGTTCTGTGGGAACAGTCCTTTAAGACGGAAGAGAAAGTGCAGCCGATAACGCCGATGTTAAACGACGAGCAGATAAATATCCGACTGTCTCCCGATAAGACGAGCGTAACGTACGGCTTTGATATAAGCGATTACACCCCGACGGGCAGTATGACGTTGAGCGTTACCGACGCAAGCTATAACTACTCCCGTTCGGAAGATATATCTTTCGACAACGCTTCCGGCGTCATTTCCAAGGAAGGAACTTTCGGGGGAATGGCTCCTGCCACGCAGTACACGATACGAATTTACGACAGCGGTTATCTGATCTGGTCGAATACGTTCTCCACTTTAGCGCTCGATCGCCTAACCGAAGATCAGGTCTCGCTCGAAATTTACGAGCAGTACGAAAGCCTGACCTATTCGTTGAGCTTGTTCGATTACACGCCGCTGGGCGACGTGACAGTAAGTATTTACGAGAATAATTATCTCGTAGCGAGCGGTAACGTAACGTTGACCGACGCCGAACAGTCGGGTAAAACGTATCTGTCCGCACGAGGCGGTTTTGAAGATCTCTATCCCGCTACTGAATACAGGTTCGTGCTTACGGACAGCGGCTGTGCCGTCTTTGAAAAGATTTTCTCGACGTTGACGCCGTCTGCGACCGAGGATCAGCTTTGGATAGAATACGACGCGGGCGTCGAAAGCGTTTCGTATTATATGGGTCTACACGACTACGAGCCTTACGAAAGCCTTATGATACACCTCTATCAGGGTGAAAACGCAGTCGATTGGAATTACGTTCGGTTTGAAGGCGACGCTTCTACCGACGACGGGCAGTGGGCGGACGGCACTTTCGAGCATTTGTCACCCGAAACGGATTACGTTCTGATATTATCGGACGGCGGTTTCACTCTTCGTCGGGAAGAGTTCACCACCTTGCGTATGCCGCAGGCTACGGCGGATCAGGTCCACATCCTGACGAATTCCGATTTGGATACGGTCGATTTTACCGTTACGTTTACCGATTACGAACCGGTAAGCTATATGGCTGTCAAGGTGATAGATGAAAACGATAACGTTATCGTCACTCAAACGATAACGCTTTCGGATGGCGAAGTCACCACGGGAGCGACGACCAGCTACGCAAGCGGCTCGATAGACGATCTGACGCCGGATACCCATTACTATTTCGTCGTTACGGATACGGATTACGAGATCGGTCATGACGAGTTTTACACTTTGCCCATACCGATACTCACGGAAAACAACGAGATAACCGAGTGGGCGATCTATCCGTCGACCACTTCGGTGACGATGAGTATAACGATACAAGGTTACGAGGCGCGTGGCGATCTTACCGTAAAAGTGGAAAAAGACGGCGTCGTTTGCGGCACGCAGGAGTTGTATGCGTCCGACGTTACGGGAACTTATTCTTGTTCCCGTGAAACAATAAGCGGGTTGACCGCAGGCACGACCTACGATCTACGCATTTACGACGGCAAATACGTCATTTACGAATATCAGTTCACCACTGATAGCTGATAGGCACCGAAACGCGCTTTGCGTTACGACCGATAATTTTATAAAACAAAAAAATAAAAATCAAATAAATTGTCAGGGAGAGATCATGAGCAATACCGACAAAAAAGAAAAGATCATCAAGAGTAAAGAATCTTTGATAACTCTCGCCGTGCTTTTAGCGGCGACCATAGCGATATTCGTTTTCCATAACGATATCTACGGTACGAATAACGTTTTCAAAGACGATATCGCCGACAATGCGGTGATAAACGCCGTCTTCCACAAGATACCCGCGGTATTCAGCACCATACAGATAGTTGCCGTAGCCTGGCTTATTTCGTGGGCGGTGAGAAGTCTGTTGCAAGTCACTTTATCGAAATCGAGCAGGAGCAGGACGATAGTCAAGCTCATAAACAACTTCCTTAAATATCTCATCGCCATCATAGCGCTGTTTTTGGTCCTCGGCGCCTGGGGCGTGAATACCACGACGCTTCTTGCAAGTGCCGGTATCTTGAGCCTTGTCATAGGTCTTGGCGCACAGAGCCTTATTTCCGACATAATCGCCGGTATCTTCATCGTTTTCGAGGACGAGTTCAGAGTTGGCGATATCGTCATTATCGACAGCTGGCGCGGTACGGTCGACGAGATAGGTATCCGTGCCACCAAGGTCATCGACTGGCAGGGAAATATCAAAATAGTCAATAACAGCGAGATATCCACCATAATCAACCAGTCGAAGGAACTGTCGGTAACTACCTGCGTCGTCGGCGTAGGATATAACGAATCTCTTCCGAAGGTCGAGCTCGTTATAAAGGACAATCTCGAAAAGATCAAAAACAACATTCCCGAAATAGTCGACGGGCCTTACTATAAAGGCGTGGACAGCCTTGCCGCTTCGAGCGTAAATCTTCTGTTCGTCGCCACGGTCAAAGAGGCCGACTACTACGTCGCTCAAAGGGCTATGAACAGAGAGATCAAAATGGTCTTTGACGAAAACGGCATCAATATACCTTTCCCGCAGGTCACCGTCAGCTACGCAGAAGACAGCGATCCCGTCGTAGACAAAAAGGACGTCAAAAAAGCCCACGCTTTCAATTCCGAACAGCGTACCGTGTCCAAAAAGCTCGAAGATACCAATATCTGACAAAAACCCGCCTATAAGTCGATAAACCGTCGATTTTCGGGTTTGAAAGATATAAAACGAGGAGTATTTCAATATGGATCAAGCGTATGAAAACTTACTTACGAGAAGATCTTGTCGTAAATACGACGAGAAAAAGCAAGTTCCCGAAGAAACGCTCGACAAGATAATCCTTGCGGGCGAATACGCGCCAACCGGCATGGGGCTGCAGTCGCCGATCATAGTTGCGTTGACCGATCCCGAATCGGTCGCGGAGCTTGAAAAACTCAATTCCGCGGCGGGCGGAAGACCGGGCGGACGGCCTTTTTACGGCGCTCCCACGGTGCTCGTGGTGTTCGGCGATCCCGACAGCAGGTTCTGCCTTGACGACGGCAATCTCGTCATCGGCAATCTGCTCAACGCCGCAAACGCGCTCGGGGTGGATTCGTGCTATATCTGGCGCGCCCGCGAGACCTTTGCGACCGCGGAAGGCAAGGCGCTCATGGCGCGTTGGGGCGTGCCCGAAAAATACGTCGGCGTGGGTAACGTTATTTTAGGTTACGGCCTTGAAGGCGGCAAGCGCCCCGCCGCACCGAGAAAAGCGGGCTACGTTATTAAAGTTAAATGATCTGTTAAAAAAACTGCCTGTTACCCTTTTGGGTGGCAGGCAGTTTTTTTGCTGACCGCAGGTCGGTAAAAATTGCGGATTGTCTTCGTCGGAGCGGCTTTGCGTCGGAAGCCGCAAAAGCGGGGGGGGAAAAAACAAAGGGCAAACAATTAATATAAGGACTAACCGAGGGCGACGTCGAGGGCCATCATCAGGGCAAAGCCCGCCATAAAGGTCCGTGAATAAACGCTTGCGTCTTCTTCGGGGTACGACCTGTCTTCCACGACGACGAATATCATCGTGCCCGCAGCAAATGCCATAACGTACGGTAAAAGCCTTGACGTTCCCGTTGAAAACAAAAAGCCGACTATAGCCGCTATCGGTTCGACCGCTCCGCTTGCGCTCCCGAGCAAAAATGCGTTTAACGGGCGTATACCCGCACTTTTTAACGGAATAGACACAGCCGCGCCCTCGGGAAAATTCTGTATCGCTATGCCGATAGAAAGCGCGAGGGCGGCGTAGACGGCGCTTTCACCTTGCGCCGCGCACCCGAACGCCACGCCGACGGCAAGCCCTTCGGGAACGTTATGAACGGTCATGGCGGTAAACGTTCTTAAAGGTTTGACGTACCCGTCTTGCAATCGGCTCGTCGTCAGTCTTTTAACTATGCCGTCCGTAACGGCAAAGAAAGCCCCGCCGAGTAAAAAAGATAAGGTCGCGGGGAGAAATTTCAGCGAACCGTAATATAAAAATCCGTCGATGGCGGGTAAAAGAAGAGAAAACACCGACGCCGCCGCCATTATGCCCGCGGCAAAGCCGGAAAATGCGGCGTAACGTTTTTCGGACGCGCCTATAAAGGCAAAAAACACGAGCGCCGCGCCTGCCGTCGTTGCCAAAAACACTGCCGAAAATCCGACGGCGGTGGCAGTAAATATCATAAGTAAGTCCTCCGATGGTAAAAGTTTGTCGCACGCGTTTTTTTAGTGCAGACCTTTCTATTTATCATTGTATGACTTACCCGTCGGTTATTGCCAACGCTGAATATCAGGGCGCAAAAAAAGACCGAACGAAAGTCGATCATTCTTCGACGGCTCGGTCCTTTTTATATAACGTCTGATTTTCGCGTAGTTTCAATATATAGACGTTCTGTATTCCTTCGGAGACATATTCAGCTGCGATTTGAACGCGTAGTAGATATTCTTTTCCGTCTGGAAACCGGTTAGTTCGGCTATCTCCGCAATGGTTTTTTTGGACTGCGCGAGCAAGGTTTTGGCTCTGCGCATACGGATATTGGTCAGATACTGCTTTGGGGAATAACCCGTCTGTTCGTGGAACTTGCTCGTCAAAAAGGATTTGGAGATATAAAGGTATTCGCAAAGATCGTCTATATCTATCTGCTTGCTGTAATTGCTGTCCATAAACGCGATGGCTTTAGCTACGACCGAATGATATTCCGCGGGCGTGCTCTGCTTTAAAATATCCATTAATATTTTATAGATATTTTCGGAAATAAAGTAATAGTCGAAGACCTGTGCCTGATAAGTGTTGTAAAGAGAGAGTATAGTTTCAATAAAAAGCGTTGCCGAATAATTCTCGAAAAACCCGCCGCAGTTATTGAAAAAGCTGCGGTAAATGGCCTCTACGTCGGGACCTGAAATGTGCATAAAGTACATTTCCCAATGGTCGTCGTCGGCGCGGATAACGCTTTTTTCGGCAAGACTGACGAAAATAAGGCTGCCTTCTTTCAAGTCGAACGTCTTGTCGCCGTATTCCAAAGTCGCGTGCCCGCTTTTCGTGTAAGCGATAAGATATAATGTACCCGCCGAGCGTTTACAAAAGTAGCCCTTTTCGTTGTATTCGTAACCGACGCGCCGGGCGTGATACAAAAATCCGAGCGCTTTGAGCTTGTTGGGATCGAACGCTCTCCAGGAACTGTCGTTGCTCGTTATCCTCGATTCGTTTTTAAAGATTTTTTCCATAATACGTTCCGTGTACTTTTTGGGATATTTTTGCAAAATTTTTGATATTGACACACCTTATTATCAATGATATAATAATGAAAAATAAGGTACAATCGGTATATTATGCGGCAAATTATCGCGTTTTTCCGATTATATAATAACAAATAATGCAATTTTTTGCAACAAATAAGGAGGTTTTTTGTGAAAAACAGACACTTATTATGCGCGGCTCTTGCGTTGATCGCGGCGGCAAATCTTACTTTCGCTTTTACGGCGGGGAACGGACGAGTCGTTGTCAGCGCCGACGCCGCCCTGCCCGTCGTGACGATAAGTTTCGCGGGCGGTGAATTTTCGACCGGAAGTTCGGGCTATACCGTAACCGTTAACGGCGAAGGCATCGCGTCTTCCGAAATGATGACCGACTCTTTTGCGTTTACCGATAATACGACCTATCTCACCATTACCGCCCCGAACGATAAAGCTCTTATCGGCGACGGAGAAGGAATGAGTATAAGATTCCGTCAGTTGAGAGACGTCGTCAGCACTTCGGCAAACTCGGCTAAAGAGGTCCTGTTTGCCGTGGAAAACGGCGGCAGATACGCGTATATCCGCACGGGTTCGATAATGTACGTCAACGAGCTCGGCGAAGTTACCGAAGCGAACGCCGACGGCGTTATGACCAAGGTGCTGTCGAATATGACCGTAAAAGACGTTATAGTCACCATCAACGCCGAGGCAAGCGAGATACGTACGTACGTCGACGGTTCTTTGGTGCAGTATTACAAAGCGTCTATCGATCCGATAACCGCCGACGTTGCGGAAATGTTCCTTGACAACGCGAGGACGGAAGGTTCCTCGACGTACGTAAGAAAGGCTTACGACAAGACCTATAACGAAGAGACGTTTAACTACAACTCCGAACATCAGGTCCTTGCCGATATGTCTTTCTACGGCCGCTGTTTGACGGACAGAGACGCTGCCGACGCGCATCTTGCGGGAATAAGCGCAGGCGATTTCGACTTTACCGAAAAAGTCGCCGTCAACTACAATTCGGGCGCTTTCTCGACCACCAACGCGAATTTCTCCATAACCCGTAACGGTTCGGGCATCACTGCCGATCCGAGTATGGAAGGCGGTTTCAGATTTTCCGATACCACCACATATCTTACCCTTTCCGCCAAAAACGGCACTTCCATTTCCGAAAGCGGCGCGATAACCGTCATCTTCCGTCACAAGATAACGAGCGTAGCAAATTCGGGTAACTGGGAACACTGGTTGGGGGTTAAAAACGGTGACGATACCGCTATCGTCTGTCAGGGCAAGCTTTACTACGTGACCGGCGCCTATACGGATAACGTAACACGTCATACCGCTACTCCCGCGGGCGTAGAGGACGCCGCCAAGTACGTTGACGAAAAGCTTATCGCAATAACCATCGATCCCGACGCCACGAACGGCAGCATATCCATGTATATCGACGGTAAGCTCGCTCAATATTACAATCTTTCCAGCAGCTTCCAGACGGCGGTCACTAACTCATTTGCGTTGTTCGACTCCGAGTTAAAAGCGGCAAACGGCACCCTTTACATAAGACCGAGACACGTTACCCAAGACTCTTATAACAAGAAAGTTACGTCAATGGCGGGCTTCAAGCTGTACGACAGAGCCTTCACCGCTACCGAAGTTCTCGAATACGCGCGTGAAGCGGGCGTCGACCATTACGAAAGCGAAGGTTCTTCCGAACAAGGTCAGATAATAGACGTAAACGTCACGATAGACGGACTCAATGAAAGCGATTACATCGCTACCGCCGCCGATTCGGGCGTCAAGCATATTGAAGACGCCGAACACCCCGACGCCATCTGGTTCTCCAACAGAGAAACTTACGTCACCGTCAAAGCGGGCGACAATAAGACTTTAGCCCAGCACGGAAACGGTATTTCGTTCAGCTTTATGCAAAAGAACACCACCGACGTTCACCGTGACGACGACGGCGCCGCGATTCCTTACGCCACCGACCACTGCGAACAGCTGTTCGGCGTGGAAGGCGCCGACGGTACCGCCGCGTATATCGGCCTCGGCATACTGTATTATTGGGACGGCTCGAATATGACTTATTCGAGGCTCGACACCCACGAATACAAGATAATGTGCACGAGCACCTGGAAGGCGGCTACTTTCGTAGTCGACAGACAGAACCTCGAAGTAAGGCTCTATCTCGACGGTAATCTCGTGCTCCCGTATACGCAGAGCCTTCAGAAAGCCGAAGTCGTCGCCAACGTAGTCAATCTGTTCTCGTCGGTCGCTTCTCAAAAGGGCGGCGTCGTTTACGTTAGAAAGCCCTTCCCGAAAAGGACCGACCGCGACACCGCGACCTTGGTGATAGATAACCTTATCATAGGCGAAGGCGATATCGGTCAGGACAAAATAAACAACTATTACGACAGATTGCTCGGCAACACCCGTATCAAACTTATAACTAACGTCAGCGCCGCGGCGCCCGATCTTTTGGGTAAGTCGGATACTCCGATAGTAAGCGTTGCTCCGTCTATGACGGGTTACGAATTCGTCGGGTACTATACCGACGCGGGATTCAGCGTTCCGCTTTCGGAGAACGCGCTGTTCGGTTCGGGAATAACGAGTCTGTACGCCAAATTCGATCCTATCGTTTACAATATTGATTATCACCTTAACGGCGGCACGCAAAACGATCTTAACCCCGCGGGCTACAGCCTTGAAAACAAGGGCGTCAGCTTTTATCCGATAACGATGAAGGGTTATCGCTTCGAGGGCTGGTACCGTACCGCCGACTTCAAAAACCAGGTGACGTATCTCGTACCCGGTACTATGGGCGATCTCGATCTGTACGCGAAATTCACCCCTGCGGTATATACCATAACTTACGAACTCAACGGCGGCCTCGTCGTTGCGGACGTGACTACCGAATACGTGCCCGAAGACACCGTCGTTCTCGTTGACGCCTGGAAGATGGGCTATCTGTTCGACGGTTGGTATTCGGATAAAGACCTTACCTTAAAAGTCACCGCTTTCGATACTTCCGTTATGGACGACGTTACCCTTTACGCCGGCTACACCCCCGAAGTTTACACTATCTCTTACGTACTAAACGGCGGCACGTTGTCGGCGGGCGCACCCACTTCTTACGACGTCAACAGCAAGATAACGCTCCCCACCGCCGAAAAAGACGGTTACACCTTCGAAGGTTGGTACTACGACTCGGCTTTGACCGAGAAAGCAGACAGATTCTACGTCAGTCTTTTCGAGGACGTTTCGCTTTACGCCAAGTTCGAGAAAACCGAAAACGGGCAACCCGCGCAAAGCACAGACGAAGAGCCTAAAAACGGCGGCGGCGGTTGCGGCGGCACGCTCGGCTTTACTCCCGTACTCATTTCGATACTCGGTATCCTTGGTTTCGGTATCGTAGCTATTTTCAAAAAGAGAGGTGAAAGAATATGAAAGCCATTAAAAAAGCAGTAGTTTTCACGCTTTGCGCCGCTATTCTTTTGGGCGCGAAATTGCCCTCGGTCATTAACGCTACGGCGGAACCGAACGATCAGGCTCCCGCCATATTAAGCGAAGCGAACGGAGGCGGCACTATGCAACAACAATACGCTATCACCGAAGAAAATCTGTCGCTGTACGGCTCGTCCGGCACCAAGATGACGATAGTCGACGGCACGATAAAAACGACGCCCGAAGGCGAACAGAAAGCTATAATAAACGACTTTTCTTCCCGCCTTTTTGACGTAAGCTATTCTATCGAACCCGCGGCGACCAACGGAGCGATAAACGGCGGCTTGTATATTTACGCAAGTAACCCCGGCGATCCCACCGACCACATAGACGCTTTGAGCGTCAATATCGACAGAGCCGTCGGCGAAGACAATTATCAGCTTTTCATTTACAGTTTCAACGGGGATTCTTATCTCGGTGCCGAAGCTCATACGATAAAACTTCGCTATCACGGCGGAAAGGTAGCCGTACGCGTAATTTCCGACGAGGAATTCATCAACGTATATCTCGACGGATCGAATATCCCTTCAATAACCAAGAGGATATCCGTTACGCCCGCCAAAGGCTACGGGCTCGGTTTCCGCTCGCTCAACGCCCGTATGACCATCTCCGACGTAAACATTTCGCTTTCCCACGAGAAACCCGAGTGTAAGACCGTAAAACTGCTTATGATCGGCAACTCGTACGCGCACGACACCATGATCTACACGCACGAGCTGGCAAGAGCCGAAGGCATCAATCTCGTTTGCGGCGTTCTCTTTTACGGCGGCTGCACTATGGAACAGCACGCCAACTTCGTGGCAAACCGCAGCAAAGTATATACTTATTATAAAAACGGTATGGCGGATAGGTCCAAGACCGATTTCTTCGACGTTTTGTACGACGAAGATTGGGATTATCTTACCTTCCAGACGGGGCACGGCTACGGCGGCAAGGAAGAAATGTGGTATCCGTATATACACGATCTTATCGCTCTCGTGGAAAGGCTTTGCCCGACGATCGAAATTGGCCTGTTTATGTCGTGGGTAGCGCCTTATTACAGAGAGGGTGCGGGCGACTACAAGCTGGCTATGTACAACGACAGTACCGACCAGATGTACGCCGCTACGGTAAAATGCTTTAAGGATCTGCAGCTCCATAACGGTACAAAATTCATAGTTCCCGCGGCGGTAGCTATGCACACCGCGCACGGCACCAGCGTTTGCGACAACACTTCGCTCGCGACCAGTATCCACCGCGATACGACCGCTCACGCCAACGAAAAAGGAAGATATCTTCTTGCTCTCACTATGTATAGAACCGTCACGGGAAGACGCGCCGAAGGTTGTACTTTCGATCCCGTCGGCAGCACCTATTCCAGCGTTGCCGGCCCCACTTACGAGGAAAGATTGGTTTTGCAAGGCATCTGCGATAACGCCTTTGACGCTTACGGTTACGAAACGCTCAACTTGTTCCCCGAACCCGAAGAACTTGTCGCTTTGAGAGTGGAAAACGCAAAGACGACTTATAGAGTCGGTCAGGCGTTCGATTATACGGGTATGAAGGTGTACGCCGTATATAACGACGGACGTAAAGTTCCCGTCAAGTATTACCAGATAGACAAGATGCGTAAACTTACCGCTTCGGATACCGAAATAGTCATATCTTATCTCGGTCAGAGGGCAGTTCTTCCCATCATCGTTCAATAAATAAATACCTGTATTTCGTCGACGCGGCGATTAACGACGCCGCGTCGGCGGGTAAACGAAAAACGCCCGCTGCGCGAACTGTTCGCGCAGC